>NZ_JALDUA010000003.1:0-113482 GCF_023109155.1 Streptococcus oralis
TCTGTGGTCGCAGCGTCAATGTTCTTCTTAGCTTCATCAGCTTTCGCCTTGGCATCTGCCTTCGCAACAGCTTTCTCCTCGTCCGTCAAATCGGTACGTGAATCAATGGCTGATTCCTTAGTTTTCAGCGCATCATCGATCGCTTGCTTGGCTGCTGGCTTACTTTGCGCAGTTGGATTGACTGCGTTAACTTCAGTTGTTCCAGTTGACTTAGCCTGGTCGACCTCTGCATTTGTGGTCGCAGCGTCGATGTTCTTCTTAGCTTCATCGGACTTAGCTTTGGCATCTGCTTTCGCTGCAGCTTTCTCTTCATCCGTCAAATCGGTACGTGAATCAATGGCTGATTCCTTAGTTTTCAGCGCATCATCGATCGATTGCTTAGCTGCTGGCTTACTTTGAGCGGTTGGGTTTACTGAGTTGACCTCAGTTGTTCCATCATTCTTGGCTTGATCAACTTCTGAGTTTGTCGTCGCAGTGTCAATTGCTTGTTTCGCTGTATCTGCTTTCGCTTTGGCATCTGCTTTCGCAACAGCTTTCTCCTCATCCGTCAAATCAGTACGTGAATCAATGGCTGCTTCCTTGGCTTTCAGGGCATCATCGATCGATTGCTTAGCTGCAGGCTTCGATACTGCTTGCGGATTGACTGAATTGACTTCAGTTGTTCCAGTTGACTTAGCTTGATCGACTTCTGCATCTGTGGTCGCAGCGTCAATGTTCTTCTTAGCTTCATCGGACTTAGCTTTGGCATCTGCCTTCGCAACAGCTTTCTCTTCATCCGTCAAATCGGTACGTGAATCAATGGCTGCTTCCTTAGTTTTCAGGGCCTGCTCAATAGAAGTTTTGGCTTCATTCTTTTTCTGACCTGCTTGAGGATTGACACTTTCTATATCAATAATCCCACTTGTTTTAGCACTCTCTACTGTAGCATTTGTTGTCGCGTTGTCGATGTTCTTCTTAGCTTCATCAGCTTTCGTTTTGGCATCTGCCTTCGCTGCAGTTTTCTCCTCGTCCGTCAAATCGGTGCGTGAATCAATGGCTGATTCCTTGACTTTCAGCGCATCATCGATAGCTGCTTTTGCGGCAGCTTTCTTTATTGTTATAGGATTGTCCTTACTGATTGCTAAAAGCCCTTCTCCTTTTGCACAATCTAATGCCTCTTTTGTTGTAATATTCACATCACCAATTGCTGTTAAAGCTTTTTCTTTATCAGCATTCACCTTTGCAATTGCTTCTGCCTTCTCTTCAGTAGTTGCAAGTAGATTGGAATTGATTTCTACAATCTTGCTTTCAGCAGCATCATTAATAGCATCGATGGCAGGCTGTTTGTTTAAAGTTATGAATTCTGATAAAGATCTTGTATCAATTGAACCATCTTTATAAGTTACAACTAGATTTCCATTTAAATATTTGGCAATAGTATCAATTCGTGCTTCTTGATTTTCAACTATTTTTCCACTCTTACTAATCAGATTTGCATCATCGTTAGTTTGAGAGTATTCAATTTTTACTTTTTCTTTTATTTTTTCAAATTCTTCAGTTGTAATGTTATTAGGGTCTACTACACTTACCTTACTTTCAGGAGCCTGTATGTCATATTTTGAAGTTTGATTTTTAACCACAAACTCCACATATCCTGCTGTTTTTTGACGCTCTGCTACATTTGTAGTTTCCTCAATCCTACCGTTGTATGGTGCACTCTCTCCGTTATTATAATCATTCGCTACAATGATACTTGTCCATTTTTGACCAGGTTTTGCATTAGTAATCCCAGTCATTTTAATACTAGCGCTTTTCTTATCATCTGAAACAGAGCCTTCTCCACTCGTTAGGGCACTTTCAGTGATTTTCCCAACTATATAACCATAGGCATCTAGATTACCTTCGGTGGAATCACCAGCACCTCGAAGTTTCATATCTTTAATTTTAGATTCATCTTTAGCAGTAAAGGTTAAATCAGTTTCTTCACTTGAGTATACATAGATAGTCCTATTTTGCTCGTTAGAATATGGTACTTGTACAGTTGGGGGTATATTCTCCCTCAAAACCTCCCCTACAGGTCTTGTTCTTGTAGATCCATCAGTAAAGGTTACCACAATGTTATTTCCTACAACATCAATTGATTGAATGATTTCATCAGGATTCTCTACTAAAGTTCCACGTTTATTCACTAATCTCGCATCTTCATTAGCTGTTGAATATTCTATCTGAATACCATTCTTGATTTTCTCTCTATCTTCAGTAGTTGGATTTGTTATGCTACTTACTGTTATCAATTCATCTGCAGGCTGAGCTCGCAAAGCGTACTTCTTTGACTGAGATTTCAATACAAGATAGAAATAAGCGGGATCAGTCATGTCTTGCCCTTTTTTCAGATTTTCTCTACCTTTATCATCAACTACCTGTAAATAACGAGTTCCAATATTCAAGTTTTGATCTTCTCGTTTGGTATAACCGCTATTATTTTTCAACACATCATTGGGACGTCCTTTAATGACAATTTTAGCTGGATTTTTCTTTGTAGCAGGTGTTGTTAAAGTTGGGTTTTCTGCTCGGTTTATTACTGTAGCAGTAAATCCATATTCAATATCAAGATCATTTTCCGTATCTGGAACATTATTAAACTTCTGTCTAGAACCCTTTTTAATTGTTGCATAGCGGATTTTTCCACTTTCAGAGTATACTGGGATTTCTAATGTGAAGTTCTCTTCATTATAGATGTAAATTTTCTTCTCTGATGGAATCGAAAAGGTAAAATCTACTTTAGGATCTTCATTTACAGCTGCTCGGAATCCGGTATTACTATCCACTGAGCTACTCTTACGAAGAACAGTTGACTCCGTTTTGTCATCCTGACTAGGCTCTGTATTTTTCTCCGAATTTTCAGTTTCTTTTTCCACGTTCTCTGTTTTTTGAGTCACAGTATCTTGTCCATTCGTGGTATCTTCTGAAATTTCTTTTTTTTCAACTACTTTATTTCTCAGCTTAGAGTTCACTGCAGTCACTAATTTTTGGTAGGCTCTATTCAATTCTTCTTGGTTTAGTGCACTGTTTAAACTAGCTTTTGCTGAAGCTAATTCAGTTGATAAATTAGCTAAGCTTTCTTCTGTTTTTGTTGAATATACACCACTAGTAATGTTTGTTTCAACTTCTAAAATATAGTTTGCAAGTAAACTTTTATCTAATTCAGGTTGGCTATCCTTCGCGTTACTCTGATCAGTACTGATCTTTTCACCATCTTGCATTAGTTCAACCTTATTAGCTGACTCTTCAGAAATTTTCAATTGATCAGCAGAAACAGCACCATTTCCTAAAAACATTAATAGTGTTGCAACTGCCACACTTGCAGCACCAAAACTATATTTTCGAATTGAAAAGCGCATAACCTTTTCTTTATCCTGTTTTTTAAGGTTTTTATTAATAATCTCTTTTTTCATCAATACTCCTTTAACTACCACTATCAATATAAAAATATATAGATTTTTATATATAATTATAAAGTATTATACCACTCATTCTATAATTTTTAAGCTCTTTTTGCAAGTTGTGGAAGTTACTTTTATTTGTAAAAACTTAGTATTATTCTGAAAAAGTAGCTTCTTGAATTCAAAAAAATGGAGAGGACATTTTGTCCTCTCCATTCTCTATATATCACTCAGCCTATTTGTCTAAAAAAGATTACTTAAAGATAGAAGTTTTAAAGCTATCCGTCTGTTGTAAAAGTTTCTTGAATAGTTTTTCTTTTAGTGCAATTGTATTATCAAACTTAACAGAGCCGTTCTTCAAACTGATTCTATCTCTTTCAACAGCAGCAGAAAACGCTTGTTTTAAATCTTCGTAAGAATTATAGGTTGTGCCGTCGATTTCAACTGACTGAATTCCATTTTTCGCTTTTGTTACAACTTCATTGAAATATGCTTTCTTCCAATCTTCCAAAGTACTAAATTTATTATCAGACAGTTTCTTAATAATATAATCATCACCTAGAGTGGATTTACCTTCTTTTCTAGATTCATCCTTATATTTATTTGATGCATAACCTAGGAAACCTTTTTCATAACCATAGTAACCCCAAATTCTAAAGGTGTTGTGCTTAAAGGACATCGCTCCAGGAGCGCCCTCGCTTGTATTTCCACCATAGATACCAGTCATCATAGGGACAGTAACATAAGCAGAATCAAAATCGGAAGGATTATAAACTCTATTACCCGGACCACGGTTCGTCATGAAATTATTGGTTACCAAGTCATCTACTGTATGTAAAGGAATAGCTTTCTCCTCTTCACTTAAAGGTCGAACCTTATCAAATTGATTCTTAGTGTTATTCCCCCTGTATTGTCTATCTACCTTCTTGAACCAAGCATTATTTAATTCTTGACTAGCTTTATTGAGGACAGCTTCTCCTTCAAGGTAATCTAGGAGCATGAGCGTATCATTGTACCCTTTCATATAACGATCAATCTCATCTCTAGACTTAAGATCATTTGGATTCGTATTGTACCACTGATTTCCATCATTCAAACGTTCATAGGCCATATTGATACCTAAAGCTTTATATTCCCCGTTTGGATTCGATACTGAAGGAGTTTGTAGCATTCCTTGAGCAAATGCTTCAAGATCTGTTCCTTCACGATGTCTTGAACCGCCTAGATAAACCATACGATCATTAACGTGAGTTGTTTCGTGCGTGAAGGCAGATACTCCAAAATCACTAATCATATCCGTTACCATAAAGAAGACTGAATCATCTTTATATGGATTAGCATAAACTCGAGCTACAGCTCCCATATTCCAGTTCGTATCATGATAGGTACCAGTTGGTCCAAATACTTCACGTACTGGTGCAACATCTTTACCTTTGTTAGTATGACCATAACGATCCGTACTGATTCCTTTGTAGTTCTGGTTATCTCGAACAGGAGTTGGGACCATATTGTTACTCTTCAATAATTGGTTACGTACTTTATCTAAAGACAAACGAGACCAGAAATCCAGATAATTTTGTTGTTCCTTAGCAACTTTATCAATTTCAGCTTTAAATGCATTTCTTTCTGCATCAGTATTCTTACCATATTTCTCAAAAGAACTATAAGCCATGGTATTGTATGTTGAAATCAAGATCATATGGGCATCTTTTAAGTTCAAAAGTGGCAAGATCATTTTACCATGCATATCATTATTTAATCCTTCGTATGCTCTATGTTTCTTACCAGCAAACTCAGGATTCGTTGTTTTAGGTTCAACGATGTAAACATTATCTTTAGTTGATTTTATGAACCAATCATTCAGATCTCTATCACTTGTAAAGAGTTCCATATTGTATTTTAAAAACTCATGAAGATTACCCTTACCTGTTGAACCTGAAATTACTTCACGGTAGGCATCGTGAGTGCGATCACCTTTTATATTATTTTCCTTAGAACCGATATTGATAATCCTATCTAGGACATCAACATTTTTACCATAGAAATCTGGTTTGAATAACATAATCTCTTTGATGTTAAAATCTTCAAATTTAATTCCATAGTATCGATTGAGATAGGACAAACCAAGAAGTAGAGCAGCCTTATTATCATCTATTTTCTTAATCAAAGCACGTTTTGCAGCTTCATCAGTATTTAGCTGATGATCTTGGTTGTGAACAAGTTTCGTAATAAATTTACCAAGATTCTCTTTTACGAACTTGAAACTCTCTTCCAGATAAAGATTTTTAATGGCATTTACTTTTCCGTCACCAAGTCTATTTAAATGTTTATAAATGGTATCAGACTGTAACTCAACTGGACTTAATTTTTCTAGAATTGATTGGATTAAATCACTTCTATCCTTATCAACGATATTTGGAGTATAAACTATTTCACCTAGTTCTACAATACTATACTCTTTAACTTGTTTCACTTTAGAGCTATCTTTAGCAACAACAAGTAATTCTTCTTTCGTTCCGTCAGCATAGTGAATCAAAATCTTATCAATATCAGATAAATCTGTTACAAACTGTCCATTTTTCAAACCTGTAACAGAAAGAACTTCTTTCGTAACCAAGTTTGAACTAGCCCCCAATTTATTGGCCTGATTGATAATCCACTCTTTATTGTAGAACGGTTGAAGTTTTTCAATGTTACGGTAAGCAAGCTCACGGTCAATTCTGTAATCTTGAGTATCTTTATAGGTCTCATCTAATGATTTTGTATTGTTGAGAGTGTCCTCAATTAGAGGTTTAATTTCAAACTTATCAGCAGTGATTCCCATTGCATCAATCTTGGTATTAGCTTCTTCGAGACTAATTTCTCTAATTCTATGTGAACGAGAATATTTGAACGAATGTTTACCTGCACTAACATCTTTTACAACAAAGTTTCTTTCAAGAGCATTATTCGTGAAGTATCCCCCATCGTAATCAATATCACCGGAACCATAGAATTCTTCACCGCTCTCAACTTTCATCATTGAAACATTATTTTCAAGTTTGCCCCATACCCAGTTCTTACTGATGAAACCTCCAACATCTACAGGTGATTTAACTTTAATTATTCCTTTAGCGACTGAATTTCGTACAGTCCCATATTTACCGATGCCATTAGGGTCCGAACTATTGTCAACAGTAGACGCAAGACCAGCAGCCCGAGCCTTAGTCGCTGTAATATCAGCTTCTACATATGTTTTATTCGCATGGCCTTTCCAAATCTCACCCACAATACCAGCAAGATTCCATCCTTTATCCCCAACACCATCAATTTTACCAATGAAAGCAACATTATTAACTTTAGCGCCCTCACCATCTAATTTATTAACCACACCAGCAATATCATTTTTCGCAATAATATGGCCTGTAACTTTGACATTTTCGATTACAGCATTTTTAACAATTCTTGCAACAGGTGCAATATTTTCTGCCCAAGGCATATTAATATTCACATTGCCAAGATTGATATTTTTCACAGAAGCATTTTCAATACGCTCAAACAATGGTCGAGCGATATTATGAATGGTATACTGTTTTCCATCAACACTTGTTAAATGACCATTAAATACACCTGGTACATATTGTTTATTTGGAGTTGGAACATTTGCTGCGTTCAAATCTGCACCAAGCTTAAACGTCCCCTTACGATTAGCTTGCATTGCTTTTACCAATTCATTGAAATCGTAGTAGACATTCTCTTCGTGAGATTTTGGCTTGGCAAAATAATGAACATATTCTTCACTGAGTTCATTACCATTAGTATGCTGAACTAGATCAGGAGCTTTAGCAGTGACCTTGTATAGTGTTTTTCCATCGACAGTAACTTCTTCGATTTTATCCACAGCAAGACGGGTCACCTTATTATCATGCGTAGCGATTTTTAGATAGTATGGTTTTACATCAGTTGGAACAGAAGTTAAGAAGCTACTATCCGTTTCAACACCATCAGTATCAACACTTATTAAGCTTGTTTCTTTAATATTTTTGACTTCAACTTTTTTGAGGTCAATTCTTAGTGGTTCTTCCCTTAGAACTTCTTCTTCATCACCTTCACCACGGTCATAAACCATTTTGGTTTCGAGTTTATAATCCTTGTAGTACTGCAAATCTGTCAGGCTAGCTGTTAAGTTGTCTGGTGAAATAGTCAATGTTTTGACAATTTCATCACCCTTTTTAAGAGTTAGGGTAATGGATTTTATAGTTGCCTTACTTGGGTTTTCCAAATTGTAACGAATTTGAGATGTTCGTTTTAAATCTTTAACATCGATAAGCGACAAATTTAAAATTGGTTTTTCAAAGTTTTTAGTTCCTAATTTAACGATACGATCTTGATCTAACTCCAAAACCTGTTCGACAACTTTCGGTGCTTCTTCAGTCTTCAGTCCTTTAATTGTCTTATAAGTCTTTATAACCTTTTTCTGTCCGTCTTTTCCTTCTTTGACAGTGACTCTTTCACCTTTTTTCAGTTGATCATCTTCTTCAACCTTTTCCTTAAACGGAATCTTTTCAAGACTTTCTTCTACCAGAGTTCCTTCAATTGGTTTCGTACCACGACTTATTTTTTTAGTGACCGGTTCTTTGATGACAATGGTTGTTGTATTTAAAACTTGATCAGTCTCAATACCGTCGAGAGTCTTATAGGTCGTTTTGGTAATTTGACTACCCTTTTCTCCATCTTGGATGACAGTTTCTTCATCCGTATACTTGGTTGGATCTTCGATAATTTCTGTCTTATAGTCAATCTCCGTAGTAGTTTCTTTCGTAACCGCGCCCTCAGTTACTTTATATTCAGGTAACTTTTCTTGAACTACCGACTCACCTTCTTTACCTGGCTCTTGAGTACCTTTAGCTTCAATCTTGCCTGTATATTCTGACTGTGGCTCTTGAACTAAGGACTCTCCCTCTTTGCCTGGTTCCTGAGTGCCTTTAGCTTCAATCTTGCCTGTATATTCCGCCTGTGGTTCTTGAACTAAGGATTCTCCCTCTTTGCCTGGCTCCTGAGTACCTTTAGCTTCAATCTTGCCTGTATATTCTGTCTGTGGTTCTTGAACTAAGGATTCTCCCTCTTTGCCTGGCTCCTGAGTGCCTTTAGCTTCAATCTTGCCTGTATATTCCGCCTGTGGTTCTTCAACTACCGACTCATCTTTTTTACTACTTGTATTGGTACTAGATTTTGATTCTTTAAAGTAACCAACATACTCATATCCTTCAATATGAATAACACCTTTAGCCAAACCTTCATGTGTAGATGCAGAAATAGTTTGGTTATAAGAAAGTAACTCTTTATTTTCAAATGCAAAGGCAGTAAAAGGTACAAAATTGCTGACGCCGATAGAGCTAATTAACAGAATCCCAAGTACTTTACTACGGTGTTTCTTGGAAACTAATAGAACCGCTAGTGAGGCTGTTGCCAATCCAAGACCTGCCAAAGTAAGCTCCTTACTTCCTGTGTATGGAAGTTGTTGACTGTTAGTTTCCTTCTTGCGATAAACTACATAAATAATATCTTCATCTTGAAATTCTGTAGGAACCTCATGGTGAATCAAGGCTTTTTCAGACTCGGTTAATTCCTGCTCCGCCAGATAACGGTAATGCACACTATGAACACCACCAATTTCATTGGCTTGCACCTTATCTACTAAAAGGGTACTGGCACCAAAAAGGAAGGCCCCGATAGCTACAGGACCTACCCCAACAGTGAGCTTACGAATCGAATATTTGGTAATTTTTTCTAGTTGTTGTTTTGTCTTTTTCATTCTCATGACTTTCTGATAGAATCTTGTGGATACTGCGCACGCGCACCTCCAATTAATTTTGGACGACTAGCTAGAGCCGTTACATGGGCATGCCCAATTTTTCTCAAAAGAGGGCGAATCGGAACCTGAACATGCTTGACATGCATGCCAATCGCAGTATCTCCGATATCCAATCCAGCATGGGCCTTGATAAATTCAACCTCAACTGGATCCCGCATAAACTTGAAGGCTGCCAACTGACCCGAACCTCCTGCATAAAGTGTAGGAAGGACACTGACGATTTCAAGACCAAACTGCTCTGCCACCTGACGTTCAACGACGAGGGCTCGATTGACATGTTCACAACCTTGAACAGCTAGATGAATTCCTTTTTCCTCTAGGATATCTAGGATGGTTTTCACAATGATTTCCCCAATTTCTTGACTGGATTCCTTGCCAATCTGACCACCTATCACCTCACTAGAAGAAAGGCCCAAAACAAAGATAGCTCCTTGCCTCAAATTAGCCTTGTCTATTACATCTTCTACAATCTGGCTTGTTGCTCTTTGAATGTCTTTTTCCTTCATACTTGATACCTCTTTTGTCACTATCTATCATATCTTTTTTTACTGATTTTATCAAGACCAACTAATCATTCTGATTTTTAAAAGTAAAACTCCCAGAGTGAACTGGGAGTTAGCTAGTTTCAATTTTATTGATGTATATTTCAACTGTCGTCCCTTTTTCGGGTGCAGAATTGATCTTCATCTGGTAATTGTCTCCAAAATGAAGTTTGAGTCGTTGGTCGACATTTTGTAGACCAACTCCCCCACGTTTGAGCTGACTTTGACTGCTATCGCCAGGATTTTGGAAACCAACACCATCATCCTCAATGCGGATGACAAGCCCTGTATCCTGTTTCTGAACAGAGACTTTAATATGGCCCTGACCTTCCTTCTCCTTAATACCATGGTAAAGAGCATTTTCTACAAGAGGTTGCAACACCAACTTAGGTAAGACTAGGTTACCAAAAGCAGGATCTTCATCAATCTCATACTCCAGCTTATCACCATAGCGTTGTTTCTGGATAAAGAGGTACTGGCGGACATGATTGATTTCATCAGAAAGAGAAATCAAATCCTTTCCTTGATTGAGCGCCAAGCGGAAATAGGTTGCCAAGGACTTGGTCACCTGAACCACTCGCTGACTATCCTGAAATTCAGCCATCCAGATGATAGTATCCAAAGTATTGTAGAGGAAATGGGGGTTAATCTGGCTCGACAGTGCTTGAAGTTCATACTGGCGGGTTGCTTCTTCCTGCCTGCGCACATCTGCCATCAACTGATCAATCTGATCCAGCATGGCATTGAACTGACGAGTCACTTCTCTCAGTTCATAGGCGCCAGCTTCCTTAGCACGAAGATTTTGTGTACCAGAAGCAATTTCCAGCATGGTTTCTCTCAGATCCTTCAAAGGGGCAATCCAGCGTTTGAGACTGAACCACACCAAGCAGAGACAGGCAAGAAGAGATAAGGCACTAGCACCAAGCAAGGTCCACATGAGTTGACTCCGAACCTGGTCTAACTTCTCCAACGAAGACACGCCTATAACCGTCCAATCAGTTCCTGCAATCTGTTCCTGACTGACGTAGGATTGGTGATCCAGCGTATAGCCCTGCCCCGTCTCAATGTAGGGTTTCATGGCCTCCATTTCACTTGCTGAGCTATAGACAGTACGTTTAGGATGGTAGACAAATTCATGGTTTTCATTGATGATAAAGGCAAAGCCCTGCTGGCCCAACTGGAGTTGGTTGAGATAGGCTTCCAGAGTTTCATAGGAAATATCCAAACGAAGTACGCCAAGATTGGCTCCCTTTGTATCGACAAGTTCCTGAGTGACAGAAATGACCCACTGACTGTCTGATTTACGAGCTGGTGTCAAAACTGGCTTAGCTCCCTGATGAATAGCTTTTTGGTACCAATCCTCAGCCATCATATCTGAGGAAGTTTTCATCTGCACACTGTCATCAGTGGAAATGACCTGACCAGACTTGGTTACCAAAACCACCGTTTTCAAGTCTTGGTCTGCCTTTAAGATGGTCAAAAACAAATCTCGGATTCCCTTGGTTTGGTCTTGGTTAGGATTCTCAGCATAGGCTAGAACATCTGCTTGCTGGGTCAAACTTGTCGAGGTGGTTTCTAATTTTTTGATATAAGACTGAATAAAGTGGCTAGTCTGGCTAATGGTCGTTTGGCTATTGCCCTCAATAGTGGCCTCAATGGCTGCTGAACTAGATTGATAATAGAAAGTCCCAACCAGAGCTAGGAGAATGAGAAAGACCAGAAAGATGGAAATAACCATTCTGACTAGGAGAGAAGAACGCTTCATCGGCCTTCTCCCTTCTTAAACTGACGAGGTGTCACACCTGCAATCTGTTTAAAACGTTGAGTAAAGTAGTTCATATCTTCAAAACCAACCTTTTCGGCTATCTGGTAAATCTTTAAATCCGTGGTCAGAAGCAAGAGCTTGGCTTGTTTGATACGCTCTCTCACCAGGTAATCCTGAAAAGGCAGCCCCAACTCTTTCTTAATCAAGGAGCTCAGATAAGTCGGACTAAAGCCCAATTCACTGGCTAAAGACTTTAAACTAAATTGACTATCAGCCAGATGAGACTGGATTTTCTGAGCAATATTTCCCTCAAACTTATCGGTTAATAAATCTTGTAACTGCTCTTCTTTTTCTTCCTTGTCTAGTTTTTGCTTGATTTTCCCCAACATTTCCTCAATATCCTGACGAGAAAAGGGCTTGAGCAGATAGTCATCGACACCTAGTTTGACAGCAGACAAGGCATAATCAAAATCATCGTAACCCGTTAAAAAGACCAAATGAACTTGTGGATAGGTTTCTCGTACCAGACTGGCCAACTGGATGCCATTCAGTTGAGGCATGTTGATATCAGTTAAAATGATATCTGGCACCTGCTTTTGAATCAAGTTCCAAGCCTGTCTTCCATTTTCAGCCTGACCGATGATTTCCATATCGTAGGCCGCTACATTGACCAGCTTGGTCAAGCCTTGCCTTACCAGATACTCATCTTCTACGATTAAGATTGTGTAGGTCATGCTCTGCTCCTTTGTCACTTGCTAGTATCAGTATAGCAAAATTCTCCTCTAACTGCTTAGGAAAGACTTCTTAATCAACATAATCTAGTAAATAGGCATAGCCTTTTTCTGCCATTTGGTCTTTTGGAATAAATCGGATAGAGAGACTATTGATACAGTAGCGCAAGCCCCCCTTGTCCTGTGGTCCATCCGTAAAGACATGGCCAAGGTGGGAATCTCCAACTCGGCTCCGCACTTCCATGCGTGTCATATTGTAAGACTTATCTTCTTTGTAGGTAGCAACATCTGGGCTGATGGGTTGGGTGAAACTAGGCCAGCCACAACCAGACTCAAACTTGTCCTTTGATGAAAAGAGGGGTTCACCAGTAGCTACATCCACATAGATACCGGATTCGAATTTATCCCAGTAGCGGTTTGAAAAAGCTCGTTCTGTTTGATTTTTCTGGGTAACTGCATACTCCTCAGGTGACAAGGTCTTTTTCAATTCTTCATCGCTTGGTTTAGGATATTTGCTGGCATCAATGACGGGATAGGCAGCTTGATTGACATTGATATGACAGTAGCCATTTGGATTTTTCTTGAGGTAGTCTTGATGATAATCCTCAGCCACCACAAAATTCTTCAAGGTCTCCTTTTCAACTGCCAGAGGTTGGTCATATTTTTTAGCAACTTCATCAAAGACTTGGTTAATCACCTCTAAATCCTTGTCATCTGTGTAATAAACACCGGTACGATACTGGGTACCCACGTCATTTCCTTGTTTATTTTTGCTGGTTGGATTGATAATGCGGAAGTAATGAAGTAGGATTTCCTTGAGGGAAATTTGGTTGGCGTCATAAGTGACATGGACAGTCTCCGCATGTCCTGTTTGGTTAATCAATTCGTACTTGGTTGTTTCCCCTCTACCATTTGCATAGCCTGAAACAGCATCTGTTACTCCAGGCACGCGTGAGAAGTATTCCTCCACTCCCCAGAAACATCCCCCAGCTAGATAAATTTCGTGCAAGTCTGCGTCTTTACTCACTTCTGTTTTTTTCACTGCTTTTCCTCCTTGGCTAACTGACGCTTTCTCAATTTGCGAGCTATCTGTCTGCCCTGCATTTCGCATCAATAGAAAATAGAAACCGGTTATGGCTAGGAGAATGACCCCTGCCAAGACAAAAAGTTTTACTTTATCATTCATAGCCTTTCTCTACCCCATTTCTTTCAATTCTTTTAAAATCATATCCTTATCCATAAAACCTGGTTGCGTTTTGACCAGCTTGCCTTCCTTGTCTATAAAGGCTTGAGTCGGATAAGAACGGACACCATAACTTTCCAAAAGTTTGCCTGATGGATCAATTAGAACTGGGAAATTTTTATAATCTAAGCCCTTGTACCAGTTCTTAAAGTCTGCTTCAGATTGCTCCCCCTTGTGTCCAGGAGACACCACTGTCAAGACCACATAGTCATCACCAGCTTCTTTAGCGATTTCGTCCGTATCTGGAAGGCTGGCTAGACAGATGGAACACCAAGAAGCCCAGAATTTGAGATAGACTTTCTTGCCCTTATAATCAGACAAACGATAGGTCTTGCCATCTACACCTGTCAGTTCAAAATCAGCAACCGCCTGACCTTTAGTGGCAGTTTGTGAACTAACTTGTTCTGTTTTGGATTGCTCCTTCATAGTAGACTCGTCTGACATGTTTTTAGCCGAACAGGCTGCCAAGCAACAAATTGAGCCTACTCCAAGGAGACATGTTTGCCATTTTTTCATTTCTTTTTCCTCTCTATTCAAATAATGTAGTCAAAATGGAAGCATTTCCCAAAAGCACCAAGATTCCCATCACGATAATGAGAAAACCACCGACTTTTTTGAGTGTCCCGAGGTAGGGATGGATTTTTCGGAAATGTTTCAAAACATAGCTGGAGGCAAGAGCTAGAACCAAAAATGGTAGCGCCAAACCCAGCGTGTAAACCAACATGAGACCAGCACCCTGCCAAGCTCCTGAACCACCTGAAGCCGCCAAGGCCAAAACAGACCCCAGAACTGGCCCCACACACGGCGTCCAAGCAAAACTAAAGGTTAACCCCAGTAAAAATGCCTGACTATAGCCGTTAGCGTTTTGATCCTGTCTCTTTAATTGTAACCTTCTTTCCTTGTACAGTCCCTGCAAATGTAAAACATCCATCTGGTGCAAGCCCAAGAGAATGATAACCGCACCTGTCACATACTGAAACCAAGAAGCATACAGCAAATTGCCTAAAAAACCAGCTCCATAGCCCAGTAAGATAAAAACAAAGGAAATCCCCGCTATAAAGGCCAAAGTTCGCAATAAACTAACAAGTGAGATTGAAAATTTTCCACTAGAAGCCTGAGCATCATTCTTATCATCCAACAAGACCCCCGCATAGACTGGCAACAAGGGTAAAATACAAGGAGAAAAGAAGGAAAGAATTCCAGCAAGAAAAACACTGATAAAAAAGATTGCATTGTCCATTGCCTTCCTCCATTCTTTGATTTGATAGGTCTATTATATCCCCAAAACTCCAGAAAAAACAGGGACAATGATAGGGAAAAATAGGAATTTAATCAGTTTATTTAGAAATCTGGCACAAAAAAAGCCAGACAAGGTCTGACTTTGATAGAAACAGAAAAGAAAATCACCTATCTTCCCTGCTTATCTGGTAATAAATAAGGTCCGCAACGTAGTCTTTTCTCTCCACACCATTGGCAATGGTTTTTAGATAAGACATTCCCGCTTTTTCCATCACACGGCCTGAAGCTGGGTTGACACTAGCATATCGACTCTTGCCTTTTGAAAACCTGCTTGAGTAAAACAAAAGTCTAACACAGCTTTCAAGGCCTCCGTCATCATACCACGACCCCAATAATTTTTTCCTAAAACATACCCAATTTCACAACTTGAATCAGTCTCATTCATCTCAACGATGCTGATATCTCCTATCACATGCTCAGGGTTTTCTTTGAGACAAATGGCCCATTTGTAATAGTTGGAATTGGTATAGGATGCAACCCAATTTCGAATCGAATTCCGAGTCACCTCAACATCAGGATGAGGATCCCAGGTGACATAGATTAGATTCTCAGCAGACGAGGCCCAATTTTGAAACATGGCTTCCGCATCACTCTCCACAAATCTTCTCAAGATTAAACGTTTCGTCTCTAACATTTGAGTACCGATTGCTTTCATAACGTTACCTCGCTTTCTAAGCTTAAGGCTTAAGGTAAAAAGACTATACTTAGTAACAGCTAGAAAACAAGTTTTTCATCTAGTTACTTGACGCAGTCGCTGTCTGGTTTGAAATGCGCTTTACCAAGCTTTTTCAAACCTAGTCATCGTTGCGGGGGTGAGACAAGGAAAATCGAACTCTACGAGTTACCGAATCTGCCTCGTTTTCCCGTTTCTAGGCTCGGGCTAAAAAGGTCCCCCGGACCTTTTTACTCCCAAAAGTCATCAAATACGGTGATTGGTAGGTGGCGTTTGTGTTGGCCTTTGTGCCACCAGTTTTCAATAGTCGCTTGGGCTTCTGGACTGATGGTTTTGCCTTCAAGGTAGTCATCAATTTCATTGTAAGTGACTCCCAAGGCTACTTCATCTGCAATACCTGGTTTTTCTTCTTCCAAATCTGCTGTCGGGATTTTTTCATAAAGGGCTGGATCTGCGCCAAGCTCTTTCAAGAGTTGTTTTCCTTGGCGTTTATTGAGGCGGTAAAGAGGGAGAATGTCTGCACCACCATCACCAAACTTAGTAAAGAAACCTGTGATATTTTCCGCAGCATGATCTGTTCCAATGACCGCTCCGCTATGGGCACCCGCAAGGGCATATTGAGCAATCATACGACTACGAGCCTTGATATTTCCCTTGTTAAAGTCTGAAACAGGACTTCCTGTCGCTGCAACTGCTGCTGTCATGGCATCAGCTGATTCCTTGATATTTACAACTAGACTGACATCTGGCTGGATGAAAGCAAGAGCTTTTTGAGCATCTGCCTCATCTGCTTGCACGCCATAGGGCAAGCGGACAGCAATAAATTGGTAGCTGTCATCTCCTGTCTCTGCTCGCATTTCTTCCATAGCTAATTGCGCCAAACGCCCTGCCAAGGTTGAATCCTGACCCCCAGAAATCCCTAGTACAAAGGTTTTAAGGAAAGGGTGTTTTTTCAAGTATCTCTTTAAGAAGTCAATGGAACGACGGATTTCTTCCTGGGCGTCAATCACTGGCTTGACGCCCAGTTGCTGGATAATGGTCTCTTGCAAACTCATTCTTCTTCTCCTTCACCAAGGGCTTCTTTGCGCATCTTGTCAATCAAGTCCATCTTATCTTGCCAAATATCACGCGCCAAGTCCACTGGATAGTGTTGCGGATTAAGTACCCGTTTATACTCATCCCAAAGCTTGTCAAATTCCTTACGAGCATAGGATTGAATGTCAGTCAAACTAGGCAAATCGTAAACTAATGTTCCTTCTTTAAAGATATCCACTAAGAGAGGAACGGCATCAAAATTACGAACGGTCTTTTTGATGTAGGTATAAGTTGGATGGAACATCTTGATTTCTGTCATGCCGCTCACATCCACACCATCATAAGTAATGTAGTCACCTTCTGACTTGCCTTTTTCACGACTGGTAATGCGCCATACCTGCTTCTTACCTGGGGTCGATACTTTTTCAGCATTGCTTGAAAGCTTGATGGTATTGCGCATCTTACCAGTTTCATCTTCGATAGCTACAATCTTATAAACTGCCCCAAGAGCTGGCTGATCATAGGCCGTAATCAGCTTGGTACCCACCCCCCAGACATCAATCTTAGCGTGTTGCATTTTGAGGTTAAGGATAGTATTTTCATCGAGGTCATTGGAAGCGTAAATTTTGGCATCTGGATATCCAGCCTCATCTAACTGTTGGCGAACTTTCTTGGAAATATAGGCTATATCCCCTGAGTCGATACGAACGCCTTTAAAATTGATCTTATCACCTAACTCACGCGCCACCTGAATAGCAGCCGGCACACCGATACGCAAAGTGTCATAAGTATCTACTAGAAAGACACAGTCTCGATGGGTTGACGCATAGGCCTTAAAGGCCTTATAGTCGTTTCCATAAACCTGTACCAAGGCATGAGCATGAGTCCCCAATACTGGAATACCAAAGAGCTTCCCTGCTCGCACATTGCTAGTCCCGTTGGCCCCACCAATCACGGCTGCGCGTGTTCCCCAGATAGCCGCATCCATTTCTTGCGCACGACGTGTCCCGAATTCCATCAAAGGCTCATCTTCAATGACCGAACGAATACGAGCCGCCTTGGTCGCTATCAAGGTTTGAAAGTTAACGATGTTTAAGAGAGCCGTTTCGACCAACTGGCATTGGGCAAGAGGACCTTCCACCTGCACAATCGGTTCATTGGCAAAGACCAAGTCCCCTTCCTGAGCAGAACGAACCGTTAGTTCTAACTTGAGATTTCGTAGGTAATCCAAGAATTCTCCATGATACCCAAGCGACTCCAAGTAGTCAATATCGCTATCTGAAAAGCGTAAGTCTTCAAGATAATGTACAATTCTTTCCAAACCAGCAAAAACCGCATAGCCGTTATTAAACGGTTGCTGGCGGAAGTAAACCTCAAAAACCGCCTTCTTATTGTGAATTCCTTGGTCAAAGTAAACTTGCATCATGTTAATCTGGTACAAGTCCGTGTGCAATGTCAAACTATCATCTGGATACATCTGTTTTCCTTCTTCCTTTTTTACAAAGGTATGAACGTATTCTACCACTTTCACACCATCCGATAAATTAGTACTATTATAACACATTTTACTGAGATTGATAAAAAGCTAACAAGCTATTCTCCATTCTCAAGTTCATCCATATCTTGCTCAAACTTTTTTTGAGCCCATTCACCATAACTTTTAAGGCCGAGATTGCCGATAAAAACCCAAGGAAGGTAAATCAGATAAGTAACGACCCAAGCAGACAAGTATTTAACGTTCAAAGGATTGTGCTGATAAATTTCGATATTGAATTGATAATTCTCCAACATCAAGAGAGTCGTAATAGCGAGAGTTACCAGCAAACACCCTACAATCGTAAAATGAAAACGACTATAGTAGGTCACTCCAAGTTGTCGTGCACGATTGAAAAAGAAGAAAATTCCTAAAAGAAGGGTAACCAGAAGAATATTAGAATTAAAAAGAGCAGGTGCTAATACAGCCACCAAATAACTTAGCAGAATGAGCCCGATAAACACATTAAAAGACTCTGTCCCAGCTTTGTTAATCAGTTGTTCTTCCCTTTCGTCTAGTAATTGATAATAAAAAAATCTTTTTTTCATCTTCTTCCTCCCAAAATAGTTGGTCTAATGTTTTTCCTAAGCATCTGCAAATGGACTGGCAAAGGGAGAGACTAGGATTGTATTTCCCTGCTTCTATCAAGCCTATAGTCTGCCTAGTTACACCAACAGCATCTGCCAAATCCCCTTGTGTTAAATCAAGCTCCACCCGAGCTAATTTTAATTTTAAATTTTTAGCCACTAGCGTCCTCCTTCACATTTTTAAAAAGTTGCGCTTCTTTTTAAATATATTATACCATATATCTAACTTAATGCAATATATAAATGTCATTTTGTAAGATTTTATTAACAAAAAACTCTCTATCATCTTACATGATAAAGAGTATTCGTTCTTTTTTGATACTTAGCTAAGTTCCTCTCCAAAAGAACGAAGTCTAAGTCACAAATCCTTTTGGTAATAAAATCTTTGCCCTGTGTAGGGATAGTCTTGCAAGGTAAAGACTTCCTTGTAGCCATGGCTTAGATAAAAATCTGGCGCTTGAAACTGGTAAGTATTGACAAAAGCAAAACGACAGTTTCGATTCTTGGCTTCACTTTCAGCTCGCTGCAATAGTTTTGAACCGATTCCTTGTCCCCTCAATTCCTCTTTCACAAACAAATATTCGATTTCCAACCAATTTCCGAAAGTCTCAGCTACTAATCCTGCCATGAGATTACCCTTTTCGTCTTCGAGATAAAGATTCAGTGGCTCGCTCTCAGACTCTTCTCTTTTAGAACGATTATAAGCACGAATCAAATCCCCTATTTCTTGCGCTTTATGCGACTCCTTATTTTCCAATCTAACGTGCATCCAAACCTCCTAATAAACTACTACAGCTTGATTATAGTCTTATTTAGATGGACTGTCAAACTAGAAAAACTCACCAAGCAGAGTTGATGAGTTCATGATTTATTTTCTAAATTTCCACTGACTATAAATCCCAAAAACAAGGATCCAGATAGCAGAACCAACTGCCCCCATGAAGGTAGACTCTTGCAAAAAGAGAGTCACAAAAACAAAGACAAAAAAGAGAATGGTTAAGGGATTAAGCAAGCGATACTGAGGCATGAGGTAGCCATCAGCCATGAAATCTTGTGACTTGCGGTATTTGAGATGGGCCACCATTATCAAGATATAAATCGCGATGTAAACACCTGATGAGGATGCTGTTATCAAAGCAAAGGCATCTGAAACACCTGGTAGCACGTTGATAAAGGCAGCCAGAGCAATCAAGATCGCTGAGGCAATGATGGCATTTTGTGGAACATTGTGGCGAGAAAGGGTATCGACCTTAATGGCCTTTAAGAAACGATTTGGCGAATCATGGGCAATCTGATATAAGTGTCTCCCTGTTGAGTAGAGAGTTGAGTTAAGCGCAGACGCTGCTGAGGTCAAGACAACAAAGTTGATTAGAGCCGCCGCCCACTTGATCCCTGCCAGTTCAAAAACCGTTACAAATGGAGAATCTGAAGAATTAAGATAAGACCAAGGAATGATGGCCATAATCGCAATGAGAGCTCCCCCATAGAAGAAGATAATTCTGAGAGGAATTTCCTTAACAGCTTTGGGCAAGACCTGACGAGGGTTCTTTGTTTCAGAAGTTGTCACCCCGATAAACTCAATCATCAGATAGGCAAAAAATACCATTTGAAAGGCCATGACAAAGTTCATAACTCCGTTTGGAAAAAGAGAGAACTGGTCGCTGATATTTGCCAAACTTGCAACACCATGCGGTGTCTTAAAGCCTGTCAAAACCATAAAGACCCCAGTGGCAATCATGGCTAAAATCGCCACAATCTTGACCATAGCAAACCAAAACTCGACTTCTCCAAAGAGCTTAACCGCAATCAGATTGACCAAAGCCAAAATCGTTAAAAAGACAAGCTGAATCAGCCAGCTAGGCCAGGTAGGGAACCAGAAGCGGACATAGTCTGAGATGGCAGTGATTTCTGCCATACCGATAAAGACAACTGACAGCCAATAAGACCAAACTGAGAAATATCCCCAGCCTTTACCCAAATGACGGGTGATAAAGTTGATAAAGGTATGCTGTTCTGGATCCTGATACAGCATCTCTCCAACAGCCCTCATCATCAAAAACATAAAGGCTCCTGTAATCATGTAAATCAGGATGATAGAAGGTCCTGTAAGGCTGATAGAGCGACCAGCACCTAGGAAAAGTCCAGTTCCGATTGTTCCTGCAATGGCCATCACCTGAACATGACGATTGGTTAAACCACGCTCCATTTTGTTTTTCTTCTTATTTTCACTCATATAGTCTCCTTTTTATCCAAAAAACCAAAAAGGAGTTGAGCAAGGCAAAACCTTCACTACTCCTTTTTCATCCTATTTAGGCTGTTTTTTCAACCTTTAAGATTTTGACATCATAGCTACCAACTGGTGTTTCAATCGTTGCAGTATCACCAGTCTTCTTGCCAATCAAAGCACGGCCAATCGGACTTTCATTTGATACTTTACCAGCAAAAGCATCTGCACCTGCAGAACCGACGATGATGTAGACCTCTTCTTCGTCTTCACCAACTTCTTGGATTGTTACTGTTTTACCGATTGCTACCTCATCTTGGGCAACTGCATCGCTATTAACAATTTCAGCATAGCGAATCTTTGTTTCTAGACTTGAAATTTGACCTTCAACAAAAGCTTGTTCATCTTTCGCTGCTTCATACTCACTATTTTCTGAAAGGTCTCCATAGGAACGAGCAATCTTGATACGCTCTACGACTTCAGGGCGTCGAACGAGTTTCAACTCCTCTAATTCTTTTTCTAGTTTTTCCTTTTCTTCAAGGGTCATTGGGTAAGTTTTTTCTGCCATTTTTTTAACTTTCTTTTCTATTTACTTTTTTAAAACAAAATTATGTGGAAAACCACATAATTTTAGTTTGAACTACTTGCTTGAGGTAACTTGCTATTGATATGCTCTGCAACGTTTTGATCATGTTCTTCTTTTGTTGTTGCAAAGTATACTTTACCATCTTCAACATTGGCTACAAAGTACAAGTACTCACTCTTTGTCTGGTTTACACTTGCTTCAATCGCATCCGAACTTGGGCTATCAACCGGTCCAGGCATGAGGCCAAGATTTGTATAGACATTATATGGTGAATCAATCGTTGTATCAATTCCAGCATCATCCGCTAGACTAATATTTTGACCAAGTTTTCCTTGAGCATAAAGGATAGCGATATTGCTTTGAAGAGGCATACCGACATTCAAGCGGTTGTAGAAGACACCTGCAATCTTCTTGCGGTCTTCTGTCTTAGCACCTTCTTTTTCGACAAGAGAAGCAATGCTGAGCAATTCATTGACCGTCAGATTCTTTTCTTTGATCGTAGCGTAATATGGTGACATAGCCTTATCCATAGCAGCCACCATCTCATCAATCAAACTTTCAACAGTTGTGCTGTCTTTGATCGTATAGGTTGCTGGGAAAAGGTAGCCTTCAAGACGATAACGAACGCCACTGTCTTTTGTTGGAAGACTTCCAAGTAGGTTTGGATACTTGGCTACTAATTGTGAGATAAAGGTCTCATCTTGAGCTTTTGCCAAGAAAGCATCCGCAGTAAGAGGTTCTTTAAATTCACCTTGAAGTTGTCCTACTGTTTGAGCGATTTGCTCCAACGTATAGCCTTCTGGAATGGTCAAGTTTGCAAGAACAGGTGCCTGAGCTTCAGGAGTCCCACCTTTTTGTAATTCTTGAATCAACTCATCCGTACTCATACTCTTCTTCAAGTTGTAATAACCTGACTTCAAGTTGGCTTGACTATAGTATTTAGCATAAAGACTAAAGATAAGTCCATGTTTAACCAGACCAGATTTTTCCAAGGTGCTTCCAATTTCTTGAACATTTGCACCGTCTGGTATTTGAACCGTTACATAATCCTTAGAGCTCGCATCCACAGGTTTCAAAGAATCTTGAACGTAACCATAACCAAAGTAACCACCAACTACAACGAGTACTAGGAAAACTAGAACTGTTACTAGGCAACCTTTGGCTTTTGAGTTTTTCTTTTTCTTAGTTGATGTTGCACCTTGACGACGACTGCGACGAGTTTCTTCTCTTAAGCTGTCTGAGAACTCAGTAGAGTCAGGTGTTTCAAGCGCATTCTCAGGAGCAGTTGAATCATCGGACTCTTTCGTCTTATAAGTCACCGCTATCTTAGTCGGAGTATCGTTAAATTCTTTCTCTTCGTGTTTAAGCTCAACTGGTTCTACCTTTGGTAAAACAGGTTCAGGTACAGATTCTTCAGTTTCTACAACTTCAACCTTGTCGATGATGGGCTGTTCTCCCACTTCCTCAAGTGTCACTGTATCTTCACTTCCAGTTGCTGGACGTGGAGGAACACTTGGTGCATTTTTGAGGATTTTATCGACAACAGATAGGGAATCCGCCATCAACTCTTCTGTTGATGTTTCTGGTTCAAAATCTGAAGGAGTTGCAGAACTAGCTTGAGATGATGAAGCCGTCAGATTTGGAATCTCTACTTCTTTCTCTCTTCTATCTTGTTCTTTTACTCTTTCTAAATCACGTAGAATCTGCTCTTTAAAGCTTAATTTTTCTTCTTCTCTTGATTTTTCAGTCAAAAGCATTACCTCCTTGTTGACAATCCATAATATTATATCTTAAAAGTCGCAGAAAAGCAACCAACTAGGGCATTCCCTAGCTAGTTTTCTTTATATTCAGGCTGCCAGACCATATCATACCATGTTTCCCCAGCAAAGCTTGACTGGGATATTCCTTCATTAACAAAGCCATGTTTTTCATAATAGGCGATAAGGTAGTCATGACATGTCAAGTTAATGCCCTCTCGTTCATGTTCTAAAGCGACTTCTTTCAGAGCCTTTAATAGTCTTTTCCCCACTCCCAAAGCTTGTGCTTCCTTGGCAATAGATAGGCAAGTCACAGAAATATAACCTCCAGGTTGATGACTATAGTCTTTTATTTTTTCTGTAAAGGACTGATCATGTAGATGGCGGTGCGGAACGACTGGACCTTCGATATAACCAAGAATACGCCCCTCTTTTTCAGCTACCAAAAAACTGGTCTGAATTTCCCGCAAATGCGCCTCAAAGACCGAACGAGGAATAGCTTCTTCAAGGGAAAAATTCTCTAGCTCTATCTCTATAATCCGATCTAAATCCGAAAATCTTGCTTGTCTGATTTTCATATTTCCTCCTGATAAAAAGGATTTGCCCAAATCAGATACCATTCAGAACCACTGCCATAATGACTCTCTGTCACTTCTTCTTCAACAAAACCATTCATTTCAAAATAAGATAGTAGTTCATCAGGACTTTGCAAAAGAATACCTTGATAATCTAGTTCGACTGTCACCTGTTTCAAGGCTGCAAGAAGAAGAGTTCCCAGCCCCTGACCCCAATGGTCAGGATGAATGGTCAATAATTTTATTTCTATCCATTTGGGATGAACAGACTGAGCTTCTCCTAAAACATAGCCCAAAAGCTGATTTTCATCCCCAGCTACAAGAAAGGTACCCGCAGACTTGCGGATACTCTCTTCTAAGGATTGGCGGCTAAGTGTCTCTTCTGATGAAGGATTGGCTTCTTCAATCGCCAACATTTCTTCTAAATCTGATAGGGTAGCTTGCCTTATAGTGATTGGAATTTCCATCTGTTTTCCTTATTGGACGTTGCTTGTCAAGTTAGACAAGAGACGTTCAAATGAATATTCATAGGTTTGGATGTCTCCAGCACCCATAAAGACATAAACAGCATTGTCATGGTCTAGGAGTGGAGAAACATTTTCAACAGTGATAACCTGGTGTTTCTTGTTGATTTTATTAGCTAAGTCTTCTACTTTGACATCACCATGGTCCACCTCACGAGCTGATCCATAGATTTGCGCTAGGTAGACGGCGTCTGCTTGATTCAAAGCGTGGGCAAATTCGTCCAACAAGGCAATGGTTCTTGTAAAGGTATGCGGTTGAAAGACTGCCACGATTTCCTTGCTTGGGTATTTCTGACGAGCTGCATCCAAGGTCGCAATGATTTCTGTTGGATGGTGGGCAAAGTCATCAATGATTACTGTATCATTGACTATTTTTTCAGTGAAACGACGCTTAACACCTGCAAAAGTTTTCAAGTGTTCACGGACCAAGTTCAAATCAAATCCAGCTGTGTAAAGAAGACCAATAACAGCTGTCGCATTCATAATATTGTGACGACCAAAGGTTGGAATGTGGAATTGACCCAATTCTTGTCCACGGAAATGAACTGTAAAGGTTGATCCAGTTGTTGAACGAAGAAGATCGCTAGCTACAAAGTCATTGCCCTCAGCTTCAAACCCATAGTAATAGATTGGCGCATTGGCTGTGATCTTACGCAACTCAGGATCTTCACCGTATACAAACAAACCTTTGGTAATTTGTTTGGCATAGTCGTTAAAGGCATTGAAAACATCCTCTAGACTTGTAAAGTAGTCTGGATGGTCAAAGTCAATGTTGGTGATGATAGAGTATTCTGGGTGGTAAGGCATGAAATGACGCTCATATTCGTCAGATTCAAAAACAAAATACTTAGCATTGGCTGAGCCGCGACCCGTTCCATCCCCAATCAAGAAGCTGGTGTCTGTGATGTGAGACAAAACGTGAGACAGCATACCTGTTGTTGAAGTTTTTCCATGTGCTCCTGCCACTCCCATGCTGACAAAGTCGCGCATAAAGCTACCTAAGAATTCGTGGTAACGTTTGTAGCTGACACCATTTTGATCTGCATAGGCGATTTCAACGTTGTTATCTGGACGGAAGGCATTCCCCGCGATAATCTCCACATCACCTTGTAGGTTCTTTTCATCAAAAGGAAGAATAGCAATCCCTGCCTGCTCTAGTCCACGTTGAGTAAAGTAGTATTTTTCAACGTCTGAACCTTGAACCTTGTGTCCCATTTGGTGCAACATCAAAGCTAGGGCACTCATCCCTGATCCCTTGATTCCAATAAAATGATATGTTTTTGACATGCTTTTCTCCCCTACTCAGTAATTCTTGTCAGATTCAACTCTTGGGCAACCTGACGTTCCTGTTCTGTTTGCTTATTCTTTTTATTATAGATTTGACTCTTCTTTAGAAAATCGTAGTTGTTCTTTTTAGTTTTTTCCGTTTGGGTTTTCGGAGTTGGATTCGCCACTTGGCCAACCTCCTCAGCTAAGATATAGTGAGACTGGCTCAAGTTTTTACTAAATTTGGCAAACTCACCAGGATTTTCCTTTTGAAATGGTGCTGTTGGTTGGTTTCCTTGACGAACAAGTGTTGAACCATTGTGTCGTCTAGTATGACTAACATCCTGAGTCAAATACTTGGCTGAACGTTTCTTCTTTAAGTCCGCACGCGCCTCTTCTCGAGCCAATTCAGCATAGGTTTTTTCAATTTTTTTAGGTTCTGGACTTGGCTTTGACTCCTTATTAACCACTGGAGAAACTACGGTTTCTTCCTCATTGATAGGAGACCATTCCAAATAGTTCTTATCGCGGTAATCACCTTTGATATTGCTAATAAAGTCTGACTCATCGTACAAGTCCATGACTGGCATTTTGGTCAGCATGATCTCATCATCTGACACCAATGGAAATCGATCTTGTTTCATTTTGTATTTCCTTTCAACACTTCATTATAGCGTATTGTCTTGATTTTTCAAGTGCTGGCTTCAGAAATTCCCAAAATTTCACGAATTTCTGCCAGACTGAGACTCGCACGCGACTCCGTACCATCTAAAACTTGGGAAACCAAATGTTTCTTTTGTTCTTGAAGTTCTTGGATTTTTTCTTCAATGGTCCCCTTGGTAATCAAACGATAGACCTCGACCATCTGCTCCTGCCCCATGCGGTGAGCTCTTCCGATAGCCTGGGCTTCGACAGCGGGATTCCACCAAAGGTCAACTAAAATAACCGTATCAGCTCCCGTTAGATTGAGACCAACACCACCCGCCTTAAGGGAGATGAGAAAGGCATCTCTTTCCCCTTGGTTAAAGGCCTTAGTCATCTCCTGTCTGTCATGAGCAGGAGTTGAACCTGTGATTTTGAAGGAGGTCAAGCCCAAGTCTGGGAGTTCTTTCTCGATTTTTTCCAACATTCCTTTGAACTGGGAGAAAATCAAGACCCGATGCCCACCATCAGCCACTTGTAGCAATAAATCTCGGAGACTATCCAATTTACCACTAGCTCCCTGGTAATCGTCCATGAAGAGAGCTGGCGTATCGCAGATTTGACGCAAACGCATGAGTCCAGATAAGATTTCTACCCGACTTCTCTGGAATTCTTGATCTGTCACTTGCGCTAGGCGGTCTCGCATCTGTTGCAACTGGGCCAGATAGATAGCCTTCTGTTGGTCTTCCAGTTCATTTTTATAGACGACTTCAATCAGATCAGGCAGTTCTGTAAGAACTTCTTCTTTCTTACGCCTCATGACGAAGGGTTTGATAAACTGCGCGACTCGCTCAGCCGGTAATTTCATAAACTCCTTTTTACTTGGTAAGAGCCCCGGTAGCACAATTTGGAAGATAGACCACAACTCTCCTAAATGATTTTCGATGGGCGTACCTGACAAAGCAAAAACTGCCGGCACAACAAACTGGCGCAAACTCTGAGCAATCTTGGTTTGGGCATTTTTCATGACCTGGGCTTCATCTAAGAAGAGAAAATCAAAAGCCATCTCTTGATAAAGCTCGCTGTCTTGACGAAAGGTGGCATAGCTAGTCACATAGATTTGGTGATTTTCAGAAAGAATTGCTTCTCGATTCGCTTTCAAACCATGAACGACAGCCAAATCCAACTGTGGGGCAAATTTCCTGAATTCATCTGCCCAATTGTAGATCAAACCTGACGGAGCCAAAATCAAGACCCGACTATCTTCTGTCACCTGACTGGTCAAAAAAGCGATGGTTTGCAGTGTTTTTCCCAGTCCCATATCATCTGCCAGGATACCACCAAAGCCATAGTGATGAAGCATCTGGAGCCAACGGACTCCCTTTTCCTGATAGTCTCTCAAACTCGCCTGCACCCGTATATCTCCCAAAGGAAAATCCTCTGGATGGGTCAAATCATGAGCTAAGTGCTGAAATTCTTCCGAGAAGGAGATCCTGTCTCGACCTTCAAACAACTGAGACAGACTGTAAGCCAGAGATTTTCGCGCTTGGAAAGAACCATCTTTTAGCTCAACCCCCAGTTCCTGCAAATTTTGACGAATCTGCTTGGTTTCCTCATCAAAAAAGTACACTTGGTCAGAAGAACTGATATAGAAATCCTGATTGCTGGTCAGGGCTTTAAGAGCTTGATCAATCTCTTCCTGGGCAATTCCTTGGAAATCAAATTGGATTTCCAACAGTCCTCTCTTGGACTCAATCTGAACCTGAGGAGCTTGGACGCTGTAGAGCTGATTCATCTCATCAGATAAGAAGACCTGGCCCAACTTCTCAAAAGCTGGAATCGTATGGTGAAAGAAAGAATAAACTGCCTCTGGCTTCAAAGCCTGTCTCCAAGACTGAAAATCAGCCTCAAAACCAGCCCCTAAACAGACTTGAAATAATTGGTTTTCCAAGACAGCATCACTTGAAAAAGGTAATTGTTCCAGCTGTTGACGACTAGTTACCTTAACATCTCCATAATCAAACTGAATATTCAAGCGGATGCGGCCGTCATCCTCCCTATCAAAGTAAAAGATTGGTGAAAAGGGTCTGATTTGCAAGCGCTCAGGAGCAGAAACTGTGCCCAGCTGTCCAAACAAAGGCAGACAGGCGGCTAGGCGGTCACGATCACTGTTGTCAAACTGGAGGCATTTTCTCTCTCTTTCCTCCTGAGGAAGCTCCTTGACTTCCTTTAGGAGGCTGATTTGTTTAGGGTTTAAGAGATAAAGATTCCCCTTACGAAAGAGAACCGCTCCCCCATAGAATACGTTGACTCGCTCACTTTCAGAAATCTCCATCTCAAAATAATCTGGGAACTCTTGCACGTAAAAAGAGAAAAGGTCTGCATCAGGATCTAAATCATGAAAGAGGAGAATCTCATAACTATCAATCTGGTGCTCAAAATGAAAATCTTCCAAGTTCATCAGCAACTCCACTCCCTGCTCAAAAAAGGTCAGAGGGAAAAAGAGGTGACGACCTTGATTAGGAAAAAAGAGATCTTGACTCAGTCCCTCCTCAATCAAGCCACATAAAAAAGTAAGAACATCTTGACTAACTGTATCAAAAGACTCCCAAGACAAGTCATTTTCATAGTATTTCCCAATCATGTATGGCTTTCGATGGACCAAAACCTTCAAAAAGAGAGGGATGTCACGAATGACATAATATTTTTGACTATCAACTAAACCGATTCGGAGAGTCCAAAGGAAACGATTGGTCCCAGCTTCCACCTGACCTTGAGCCGACAAAGTGTAGATTTTCTCTCGCTTCTGAGGTTGGATACGCTCCAAAAAACTACCACCAAAACTAACCTTGGTTTCGACCTCTTCTTGCTCTTCATGTCCTTTTTCTAAGGATTGTAAAATCACCTGGCCTTCTTCATCATTCTTCAGATAATGCTCGAGCGCTGCTAGGTGAACACAGTAACCTCTTTTTTGGAAAAAATCGCAAGCACAAAAAACCAGATCATCCTCTAAACTGTAGCGCAAGTCTTCTCCCGCCACACGAGTATAGAGGCGATTCCCTTTTTCCTTGATAATCTCAATGTTGCCTGTTTCATAGAGTGTAACCCCCTCCATGCGCAACTTTCCCGGAATCAATTTAGCCATAGTTACCCCTTTATCTTATCTTTTCATTATACCACATTTTCCCCTATGAAAATAGCCTTCTAGGAAGACTTTTCTCCTAGAAGGCTGGATTTTTAAAGTGTAGCAAAAGTGGTCACGATGCGTTGGCAAACCTCTTCCAGTACTGACTTCGGCATAGCTACATTAAGACGGGCATGAAGAGCTCCTTCCTCCCCAAAGTCCAAACCTCGGTTCAAGATAACCTTGGCTTCATTCTTCAAAAGCTCTTGCAAGCGGTCATCCGTTAGGTCATAGGCCGAAAAATCAAGCCAGATCAAGTAGGTACCTTGTGGCTTCATGACCTTAATCTTGGTTTCGTTGCCCAAAACATCCACTACATAGTTAATGTGGTCCTCGATGACTTCTTTTAACTCTCCTAACCAGTCCTTGCCATAACGGTAGGCAGCTTCTGTCGCCAAATACCCCAAGCCTGAGATTTCATGCTGGTTATTGGCCAACTGGCGTTTTTGGAAAGCAACACGAAGCTTGGGATTTTCAATAACTGCATAGGAATTCTTGGTCCCAGCAATATTAAAGGTCTTAGTGGCACTGCTCAAGATAAGGGCGAAGTCTTTAAAAGCAGGATCAATGGTATTAAATGACTGGTGTTTGTGACCAAAGAGGGCCAAATCTTGGTGAATCTCATCTGAAACAAGCAAAACACCATGTTTTTGGCAGAGATGACCAATCTTTTCTAACACTTCCTTTTCCCAAACACGTCCACCAGGATTGTGAGGATTGCAAAGGATATAGAGTTTGACATCCTCTCCCACCAATTCCTTCTCCAGCTGGTCAAAGTCAATCTCAAACAGCCCGTCCTTTTCCACCAAAGAATTGGTAATCAATCTGCGATTGTTGAGTTTGACACTGCGGGCAAAAGGTGGATAGACCGGTGTGTTAATCAGAACAGCCTCTCCTTCTTTTGTAAAGGCTTGAATAGCTGTTGAAATAGCTGGTACCACTCCCTCTATAAAGACGAGGGCATCCTTGTCAAAGTGATAGCCGTGTTGTGTAGCTTCCCAGTCCTGAACCGACTCAATCAAATCATCACTAGCATAAGTATAGCCATAGACCAACTGATCTGCGTAGGCTTGTACAGCTTGTCGAACCTCAGGCAAAACCACAAAGTCCATATCTGCTATCCAGGCTGGTAGAACTTCTCGGTCAGCTTCTGCTTCTTTCCATTTATAGGTATGGTGCCCAAAACGATTGGGCAGGCTTGTAAAATCATATTTTCCCATATCTATCTTATCCTTCCAAAGCTTGGCGCAAGTCCGCAATCAAATCTCTAGCATCTTCAATCCCAATTGACAAGCGCAAGAGGTCATCTGTTAAGCCATAGGAATGGCGCACTTCTGCTGGAATATCCGCATGGGTTTGAGTCGTCGGATAGGTGATCAGACTCTCCACCCCACCCAAACTTTCCGCAAATGAAAAGACCTTCAAGCTATTTAAAATATGAGGAATACGCTTTTCATTCACTACTTTAAAGGAAATCATGCCTCCACGTCCTGTATAGAGCACTTCCTTAACTGCAGGTGAATCCTTCAAAAAGGCAACCACTTCTTGGGCATTGGCTGTAGAACGCTCCATACGAAGAGGTAGAGTTTTAAGTCCACGAATCAACTGATAACTATCAAATGGTGACAAGACCGCACCTGTCGTATTGAGATTATAGAAAAGTTGTTCATATAGTTCTAAACTATTAGTCACAACCACCCCAGCTAAGACATCATTGTGCCCTGCTAAATACTTGGTGGCAGAATGAAGAACGATATCCGCACCATCTTCAATCGGACGTTGGTAAATCGGACTGTAGAAGGTATTGTCCACCACTACCTTGGCACCCTTGGCATGAGCTAGTTTGGCTAGTTTGGCAATATCAAATTCCAACATCAAGGGATTGGTTGGCGTTTCGATATAGAGAACATCCACATCATTTTCCAGCTCAGTAATCAACTCTGCTTCAGTATTGGCATAGGTAAAATGGAAACGGCCTTCCTGCTCCACTTGGTTGAACCAACGGAAAGAACCCCCATACAGATCACGAACAGCCAAGACTTTACTTCCTACTGGAAAAACACTAAAAGCCAGTACAATCGCAGCCATTCCTGAGCTCGTTGCTAGGGCATAGTCTGCTGATTCGATTGCCGCCAAGACCTCCTCCGCCTTACTACGAGTTGGGTTTTTAGTACGGGTATAGTCAAATCCCGTAGACTGACCGAACTCTGGATGCTGATAAGTTGTTGAAAAATGAAGCGGTGTTACCAAGGCACCTGTAGCCTCATCTGACTTGATTCCCGCCTGGGCCAAAATTGTGTTGATGTGTAGTTCTTTGCTCATACAATACCTCCAAATCTATAGTAACTATTGTACCACTTATTTTTACTAACTCATTTTCTTGTTTTCAAGAGCTAGTTATAGTTTCAAACTATATAAAAACGATAGTTCCTTGAGAAACTATCGTTTTTCCTGTTGAATAGACTGGTTATTTAACGTGTTTTGCCAGTTCTTCTTGGGCTTTTTTATTTGATTCTTCTTTTTCTTTCTGCCATTTTTCTTTAGCTTTTTCATACTCATCAGCCGTTACAGTCTTATCTTGTAACTTGAGATACTTGTATGATTCGACACCCTTATTTCCAGCTTGTGAGAATGGTGATGAGAATGGAACTGTCTTTCTCAAGGTCGGTGTTCCACCCTGAGAAACGTTTGGAATTGCAAGGGCGCTATCAACGAGCCAAGCTTGAATTTCAGCATATTTTTCATAACGTTTTGCTGGTTCTTGCTCCTTGTTCGCTTCTTCTAGCATTTGAGTGTAGGTATCCAGACCAACCGCCTTAGCCTTGTCATTGACCTCACCTGGTTCTAGACCAATGTTTTGCAACATACCACCGTTATTGACATTTAAGATATCAAGATAGCTTGATGGGTCCAAGTAGTCAGCACTCCAACCGCCATTATAGATATCAAAGTCTTTTTGAGCTGCGGTTTGAGCGAGGTAGCTAGAGTTGTCAAAGTCATCTGTTGATAGCTGTTGGATATCGATAACCACATTCTCAGCTCCTAGAACAGATTCGATGGATTGTTTCAAAGAGCTTGCTTCAAGTACACCTTTTTTAGCTGATTGGTCTACAGATACATCCAAGTGGATTGGGAATTGTACACCCTTAGCTTCCAATTCTTTCTTAGCTTCTGCAAATTTAGCTTTAGCCTTGTCAGGATTGTAGTATGGGTCTTGCGCATCTGCAAAGTTGATTCCTTGCCATTCTTGGCCATAGTTGACCATCTTTTCTGAAACAACATCTCCAAAGTCTTTTCCGTTGATGCTTACAAATGTAGGAGGTACAACCAAGTTACGAATAATCTTCGTTGCTCCGTCCTCCCCTTGAGATTGTGCTCCATAGGCTGTACGGTTATAAGCATAGTTGAAGGCTTGACGGAAGTTTTTATTCAGAACTGCTTCTTGGGTTGATTTCTTTTCGATATCTGAAGATTTAGACGTGAAGTTATAAGACTTTCTGTCCAAGTTGAAGTTCAAGTAATAAGAAGTTGCGTTTTGCATACTATAGATGATGTTATCCTTGTTCTTCTCTTTAATGCCTTCAAAGCTTGAGCTATTTGGATAGAGACGCGCGTAGCTGTATACTCCTTCTACAAAGTTACGTGCTAGTGCATCTTGGTCACTACCATCATAATAGGCCAATTTCACATCATCCACAAAGACATTTTTTTCATCCCAGTAGTTGGGATTTTTCTTGAATTCGATAACAGATTTTGAAACAAACGATTTCATCAAGAAAGGTCCATTGTACAAAATACTAGAAGGGTCTACCTTACCAAAGTCATCCCCTTTTGATTTTAAGAAATCTGCATTGACAGGGAAGAGAATGGTTGAAGTTGTTTTAGAATTCCAATAAGATTCTGGACGTGTCAAAGTGTACTGAACCGTTTGGTCGTCAATCGCCTTAACACCGACAGTTGAAAAGTCACTTGTTTTCCCGTTGATATAGTCATCCAAACCTGCTACAGAGTCTTGAACCAGGTACAAGGCTTCGGATTTTTTATCAGCAGCATATTTCAAACCTGTCACAAAGTCTTGGGCCGTTACAGGGGCGTATTCTTCACCCTCATAAGTATACCATTTTGCATCCTTACGCAATTTGTAAGTATAGGTCAAACCGTCCTGAGAAACAGTCCAATCCTCTGCCAATGATGGAACATAGTTACCGTATTGGTCGTTTTCCATCAACCCATCCACCAAATTGGTCACGATGTCATTGGTTGTTGCACGGTTTTCTGCAAGATAGTTCAAACTAGATGGATCGCTCGAATAAACATAGTTATATGTTTTAGTAGCGCTATTTGAATTTCCACATGCGCTCAGTAAGATACCTGCGCTTAACACGACACTTGCAAGTGTCAGATACTTGGCCTTAGACTTTTTCATTTCCAGAACCTCCTGTTTAAAAGTTTTGTCTTATTATACAGCTTTTGTTTTATTTAGTCAAGTGATTTCTGAAGAAAAACTTAAAAAAGCATATTTTTTGCTCTTGATTTTAGAAAAAGTTCTCTTTTTTTAAGAAAAATGTACTATAAAAACCTTTCTATTAAAGAAAGGTTAAATTCATTACTTTTATTTATAAATCTTTTTACGATATTTTCAATCGTGTACGTAGGCGGTCTGCTTGAGCTTTGCCAATTATCTTGTCCAAGAGTCGTGTCCGTAGGCTCATCAAACCATAAAGACCTCCTCCAAGCCCTCCGATGAGAGCCACATAAAGGAAACTCCAAAAACGTCCACTTGGTTGGAAGACAAAACCGAGTAGCCACTGCAAGAAGCCAACTAGGATAAACATGACAAGGGTCAAGATGGTAATCAAAATGGTTCGCTTCAAGATTATCTTTCGACGAGCACCCGTTACCTGGCAGATGTCTCGGTACATCAGGACATTCGGAATAATCAAGCCGATAGTCGTTGAAATCAAGGGACCGTAACTATGGAAAATAGCAATGGTTGGCAATTGCAAGACGATCTTAGCAATGGAACCATAGATAAAGTAAAGAACTGCCTTGCGGTTTCGGAACATAGCCTGAAGCATAGGAGACAAGACCATATACAAGCCTAGGATAGTAGACTGCAAAACTGCAAAGACAAATAAGCCCATGGCCAGACTATCTGGCTTACCGTAAAAGACTGTATAAAGAGGCTCCCCTACCATGACCACTCCAACCGTTGCCGGCAGTAGAAATAAGAAGAGCATGGTGAGACTATCTTGGACTAGGCGAGCTGCTGCCGGTAAGTCGCCTTTTACATAGTTTTCCGTCAACAGCGGCAAGCCGACACTCCCAATTGAAACTCCCACAGAGATTAAAATCATGGTAATTTTATTAGGATTGGCAGAGAAATAAGAAAACATGACAACCAAGTCTTCATTGCTGTAGTTAGTAAACCACTTCATACTATTGATAAAGGTCATCTGGTCTAAAATCTGGAAGAGTTGGATGGCTGATCCTGTCAGGATAAATGGAATGGCTTCCTTGATGGTATCGACTAAGAGTCGCTTACTATTGATTTTATCCCGTGTTTCAAAAACTCTTTTAAGCAAACCTTCTTGAGCAAGGAAGTAGATCAAAACTGCAAAACTTGCCACCATCCCCACAAAGGCTGCAAAGGTCGATTGGGTAACGGCTGCTAGGTAGTCACCAGAACCCATCTTCATAATGAAGAAGGTTGCCATCAACATCCAGATAACACGGATCACCTGCTCAGCGATTTGACTCATGGCATAGGGTTTGAGGTTATTCATCCCTTGGAAGAAGCCTCGAATGACACTCATAGATGGGAAAATCAAGACTGCCCAAGCCAAGCTCTGCATGATGGGAATCAGGTCTTTCCCCACACCTGACAAATCTGCTAACCAGGGAGAAAAGAGATACAAGACCAAGGCAAAGACTAAGCCCAAGCCCGTCATAAAGCTTAGGAAACTCCGAATCAAGGCAAAGCTATGCTCTTCTTCTCGAATGGTATTGTACTTAGCCACTTGTTTGGCGACCGCAACTGGGATACCCGCTGTCGAAATCAGCAAGAACCAGGCGTAAATATTGTAGCCCATTGTAAAGAGGCCGTTTGCCTTAGCAGCATAGGTTCCCATCCAGATATACCAGGGAATAATGTAGATAGCACCAAGGAGGCGACTAATAAAGTTACTAGCTGTTAGCCAAGCAGTCCCTCGCAACATCTGGGCTTGCTGGTGATTGTTTTCGTTAGACATAGCTTCCTCATTCAATTTTGATAACTAGGAAAAGTTCCTTATCTTCCATTATAAACTTTTCCTTGTTACTTGTAAAATTCGGGCTTGAAGTTTATAATAGAAAGTATGATTAAGATTGAAACCGTATTAGATATTTTAAAGAAAGATGGCCTTTTTCGCGAGATTATTGACCAAGGTCATTACCACTACAACTACAGTGAAGTTGTTTTTGACACCATCAGTTACGACAGTCGAAAAGTAAAAGAAGGGACTCTTTTTTTTGCAAAAGGTGCTGCCTTTAAAAAAGAATATCTGCTCTCAGCTATCTCGCAGGGGCTAGGTTGGTATGTCGCAGAAAAGGACTACGAAGTCGGTATCCCCGTCATCATTGTGAACGATATCAAGAAAGCCATGAGTTTGATTGCGATGGAATTCTATGGTAATCCACAAGAGAAACTCAAAATTCTCGCTTTCACAGGGACAAAAGGAAAGACGACAGCAGCGTACTTTGCTTACCACATCCTATCTCAACGCTACCCAACAGCTCTCTTGTCAACTATGAACACAACTCTGGATGGCGAGACCTTCTTTAAATCTTCCTTCTCAACGCCTGAAAATATCGATCTCTTCGACATGATGGCTCAGGCTGTTAAGAATGGAAGAACCCATCTTGTAATGGAAGTCTCTAGCCAAGCCTATCTTGTTCATCGAGTCTATGGCCTGACCTTTGATGTAGGTGTCTTTCTCAACATCACTCCTGACCATATCGGTCCGATTGAGCATCCTAGCTTTGAAGACTACTTCTATCACAAACGTCTCTTGATGAAAAATAGCCGAGCAGTTGTCATTAATAGCGACATGGACCACTTTTCTGTATTGAAAGAACAAGTGGAAGATCAAGAGCATGACTTCTATGGTAGCCAGTCAAGTAACCAAATCGAGAACTCCAAAGCCTTTAGCTTTTCAGCTACAGGTAAACTCGCTGGTGATTACGATATCCAACTCATCGGCCACTTTAACCAAGAAAATGCAGTTGCTGCAGGACTTGCCTGTCTTCGTCTAGGTGCCAGTCTAGAGGACATCAAAAAAGGGATTGGTGCAACCCGCGTCCCTGGACGTATGGAAGTTCTCACTCAGAAAAATGGAGCCAAGGTCTTCATCGACTACGCCCACAATGGTGACAGTCTGAAAAAACTGATTTCTGTTGTTGAAACTCATCAAACTGGAAAGATTGCTCTGGTTCTCGGTTCGACTGGAAACAAGGGTGAAAGTCGTCGCAAAGACTTTGGACTCCTCCTCAATCAACACCCTGAGATTCATGTCTTTCTCACCGCTGATGACCCCAACTATGAGGATCCAATGGTCATTGCTGAAGAAATCAGTAGCTATATCAGTCATCCTGTTGAAAAGATTGCCGATCGTGAAGAAGCCATCAAGGCAGCGATGGCCATCACAAATCAAGAACTCGATGCTGTGATTATTGCAGGCAAGGGAGCTGATTGTTACCAAATCGTCCAAGGAAAGAAAGAAGACTATCCTGGAGACGCAGCTATCGCAGAACGTTATCTATAAAAAAAATCAAGGGAAACATTCCCTTGATTTTTTTAGTCTTCTTTTTTAAATGAATTTTTAAGACCTTCAACGGCACCTTCTACAGCACCTTTAGCATCTTCTACAACTTCTTTTGCTTTGGCAACTGTTTTTTCTACAGCACCTTCTGCTTCAGTTTTGCTATCACCAGTAACTTTCCCAAATCCTTCTTTGATAGCACCAGTTGCTTGTTCCAATTTATTTTCAAGTGACATAGCTCTGTCTCCTTTGCTTTTAATACGATAAACGTTATCGCTTACATTCAGTTTATGCTTATTCTTTAGTAAAGTCAAACAATCTGCTCAAAATGAAGCAATTAAGGTAAATAGAAAGTCAACCGTTCCTTGTCAAAATCAACAGCCAACTCATACTTCCCTTCTTCATTTTGAACAATATAGCCCAAGACGACTAGACTCTCAACGAAGATATCACGCCGTTTCTGCATAAGCTGGTCCTTTTTGAGGAACTTGAGCAAAAACGTCGTCATATACTTGAGAGCATACTCAGGATTGACATCTCCCAAAATGGCATAGAGTTTCTGCTGTTTTTCTGTCAAAGGATATTGATTCTTGACCTTGTAGAAATAATTAGACAGGGTCATCTTTTCTCTAGCAAAATCTGTAGATTCGACTAAAATGGCTGCATTGGTTTGATTGCGCAATTCTGTCTCAAAAGTCTTCTCCAACAAGGCTTGATAGATTGGACTGTCCTCTCTGATAAAAATTTCTTGGTCAAGGGCTAAATTATCCGTAGATTCTAAAAAAGGGAGATTGAGAAAATAGCGTTTGTTTTCCCTTCGGATCAAACCTGCCTTAATATACTCTTCCATGAGTTTATCAACTGCTACATCTGGAAACTGGGCCTTGATTTCTCGAAGGATCACATCGTCATGCTGGTCCAGATAGTCCACCAAATCTATAAAAAATGGCTGCCGAGTCAAACGAGAGGGATTAAAAATCTGAATCATGAAGATTCCTTTCTTTACATTCTAAAAGAGGGGATGCTGCTAGTTGACTAGGATTGGTTCCTGGCTGATTCAGAGGCACAGGAAGTCCGAGTCTCTGATAATATTCTCTCCAAAAATCACTGATCTCCTGCTCCCCATCACCAAATTTCATCGGAATGGTCTCAAAAATAGGTAGGATTTCTGCGATATACTGGGAGCAGTAAAAGCCAAGCCCATCTGGATAAAAAGAGGCATTATAGGGTTCACCTAAATATTTGCTTGCTCTTTCCTTTACCAAGTCAGCTTCCAGCTCTGGATAGACATAAAGGTCATAGAGATGAGTTCGTTCAAAAAATTCAGCCAGTTCTTGACAAATGACACCAGCTTGCCCACTAGCATGGTAGATGAAACCGTCCAAAAAGATGGCTACATGACTATAGTTACCGGTAGAAGCCTGGATGGCCTGCCCCATATCTGAAAGGTCCTTCACAAAAATCAAATCACCATTTTCTAACATCTTTCTCTCCTAGAAAAAAAGGAGCCGAAACCCCTTTAGCTATATGGAAAACACTGTTTTCTCGTGTCAATCTCCAGTCAAATAATTACCATTTAAATAATTCATTAACTATATTATAAGAATCACTCTAGCTGAAAATAATAAAGCAGACCCAAACTTCCAAAAGACAGAGCTAAGCAGAGGATTCCTATTTGCAATCCATACAAATGCCAAAAACTACCACTAACTAAAATAAAAATCGATGTCTCAGCAACGAGGCGATGCCATTTTTTAAAAGCATGTGGAGATTTTGGTGCCATATATCGTGCCCAAAATAAGATTAATAGAACTGCTAGAAGAAAAAATAGGAATTTTTCCAGCCAAGAAATTTGTATCACAGACACGGAGAAAAGACCAAGGATTGCCACAACCTCAACCAAAAAGCGCAGTCCTTCAATCAATCGCATCATGCTATCACCTTCTATAAATAGTCAAATTAACAGTTCCAAATATTCATTAAGAATTACCCATTAAAGCTTTCAGTCAACTGTGGCACCACTTGTTTCTTACGTGAAACAGCACCTGGAAGGAAAGCGTGGTTGTTTTCAAGTTTGAAATTGAAGGCAGCTTCCACCTTGTCCATGTTTGATCCAAGAGCCAGAATTTCAGAGTTTGAGTTGACGATGTCTGTAATCATCAAGACAAAATCTGAGTAGCCGTTTGCTGCATTAGCCGCTTGCATTGCTGCTTCGATTTCAGCTTGACGTTCCAAGACTTCAGCGATATCAACTGTGTTTACTTGAGCTACACGAACCTTATTTCCATTGAGTTCAAAGGTCTTAGCATCGATATCAATCAATTCTTCAGCAGATTTGCTAGCCAAGTTTGTACCAGCTTTCAGCATAGCAAGACCGTACTCTTCCAAGTTGACACCAGCTAATTCAGCCAATTCAGGCGCAATCACTTTATCAGATGGGTGAGTTGTTGGTGATTTCAAAAGAAGGGTATCTGAAATCAAACCTGAAAGCATCAAACCTGCGATTTCTTTAGGAACTGCCACACCATGCTCTTTGAACATGCGGTAAACGATAGATGAAGCTGATCCAACTGGTTCCAAACGCATGTAAAGCGGACTGGCAGTTTCAAAATTAGCCACACGGTGGTGATCCACAACTCCGTAAACTTCTACTTCAGTAATATCTGACACTGATTGTTGGAATTCATTGTGGTCAGTCAAGATAACTTGCTCTGCACCTTCTGCTTTAGCAGATGTGATGACGCGTGGTGCTTCTACACCAAAATAGTTCAAAACAAAGGCTGTTTCTTCATTAGGAGTTCCAAGTGCTACTGCTTCTGTGTCCAATCCATAAGCCTCTTTTGCAAGATAAGCAAAGGCTACAGATGACCCGATGGCATCTGAGTCTGGATTTTGGTGACCAAATACTAGAATCTTAGACATGATAATACCTCTTTAAATTTATTCATCTTATTTTAGCACTTTTTTCCTCTTTTGACAAAAGTAAGAGGAGCCAAAGGACTCCTCATTAGACATCAATATCGTTAACTAGATTTTTCTCTTGATTTTCGGATAAAAATCGTTCTTTCTGTGGACGTTTCTTGCGCTTGAGGAGAGCCTCTGCAGACATGGCTTCTTCCTTACTGGCAAAACCCTCTACATAGATAAGTTTGACTGGCAAGCGAGCTCGGGTATACTTGGCTCCCTTACCACTATTATGAACGGCAAGGCGCCTCTTCACATCCGTTGTATAGCCAGTATAGTACGACCCGTCGCTGCACTCCACCACATACATATAGGCTTTATGATCCATAGTAAATCTCTTGAATTTCTGGTGTATAGGAACCATCATCATTGTGAACGATGAGAGGTGGCAAGACCTTAAAGCCACTGGTCGATCCATCCTTGATAGCTTCGATTAAGAGCATATTAGCCTCCTTCTCTCGTTTAGGATAGACAAATTGCAGGCGCTTAGGTGCCAAATTGTGACGTTGAAGCATGTCCAAGATATCCAAGAGCCGATCAGGACGATGAACCATAGCTAAACGGCCATTAGACTTGAGAATACTCTGAGCACTACGGCAAATTTCTTTCAGGTTAGTCGTAATTTCGTGTCTGGCCAGAAGGTAGTGTTCACTCTCGTTCAGATTGGAATGCGGATCCACCTTAAAATAAGGCGGATTACACAAGATCATATCCACCTTACTTCCCTGAATGTGGGCAGGCATATTTTTCAAATCATCACAGATGACCTGCATCTGCTCTTCCAAGCCATTCAACTGAACCGAACGCTCTGCCATATCCGCCAAACGCTCCTGTATCTCTACAGATATTATCCGCGCCTGAGTACGTGAACTAGCAAAAAGTCCCACTGCACCATTTCCAGCACAAAAGTCCACAATTAAACCCCGTTTAGGGAAGCGAGGAAAGCGTGACAAGAGAACACTATCCACCGAATAGCTAAACACCTCTCTATTTTGAATGATCTTGATATCTGTCGAAAAGAGCTGATTGATTCGCTCTCCTGGTTTTAATAATTGTTCTTCTTTCATACTTTTATTATAACAAATGATGTTAATATTACAAATGATTTAGATAATCGTATTTACGGCTTCTTCTTTAAATGCTCTAATGCTTCACGCGTCCAAACAGGCATCATTCGGGCAAGGGGCGCAAAACCGTGCTTGATCCGATCATTTGAAAAACGTCTCCGTCTTGGCAATTGATGCTTTTCCTCTTCCAAGGTACGTATGGAAAGACTGGCCTTTCCAGTGTATTCGTCAAAATCCACCACCTGAACTTGAACTTCATCGCCAATTTTTAAAATGTCATAGATATTTTCAATAAATCCCGTCCGAATCTCCGAGATGTGAATCAGCCCTGTCACCCCTGTCTCTAACTCGACAAAGGCACCATAGGGCTGAATTCCTGTAATACGCCCAGTTAGCTTATCACCAATTTTCATTCTAGTCCTCAATTTCAATCGTTTCAATTACTACATCTTCAACCGGTTTGTCCATTGCACCAGTCTCAACAGCTGCAATGGCATCCAAGACTGCAAACGATTCTGCGTCTACCAATTGCCCAAAAACAGTATGGCGGCGGTCAAGGTGAGGAGTTCCACCTTGTTCTGCATAGATCTCAGCGATTGGTTCAGGCCAGCCACCACGCGCAATCTCTTTCTTAGAGTACGGCAAGTGTTGGTTTTGCACGATAAAGAACTGGCTACCATTGGTATTTGGACCCGCATTGGCCATAGAAAGGGCACCACGGATATTATAAAGTTCTTCAGAAAATTCATCTTCAAAAGAGTCACCGTAGATTGACTCACCACCCATACCAGTACCAGTTGGATCTCCACCTTGGATCATAAAGTCCTTGATAATACGGTGGAAAATCACACCATCATAGTAACCATCTTTTGACAGAGCAACAAAGTTAGCCACTGTTTTAGGAGCATGTTCAGGGAAAAGCTTGATACGCAAGTCTCCGTGATTTGTCTTAATGGTCGCAAGAGGACCTTCTACTGTTTCAATTTCTACTTGTGGGAAATGCAATTCTTTTTCTACCATACCAAATCCTTCTAAGGCATCAAAAATGCCATCTTCTTCTACTGTTTTTGTAATATAATCTGCTTTTTCTTTGATCTTTTCGTGGGAAACACCCATAGCAATACTGATTCCAGCATAATCAAAGAGTTCCAAGTCATTGAGCCCATCTCCAAAGACCATGACATTCTCTGGTTTCAAGCCTAGATGTTCTACTACCTTGGCTACGCCTGTGGCTTTTGAACCTGAAATCGGCACGATATCTGATGAATGTTCATGCCAACGCACCATGCGAAGTTTACCTGAGAGACTATCTGGTAGGTGCAAGTCATCCCCTTTATCCTCAAAGGTCCACATCTGGTAAATATCTGCTTTTTCATGGAAGTTAGGATCCACATCCAAGTTTGGATAAATCGGATCAATCGCCTCACTGATCAGTTCTGTTCGCGTGGAGAGTTTGGCGTCATGACTACCAACCAGGCCGTACTCAATTCCCTCTTCCTTCGTCCAAGAGATATACTCCTCAACATCTGACTTGTCAATCTGATGCTGATAAATGACCTTACCTTTTTTATCTTCTATATATGCCCCATTTAGGGTTACAAAAAAGTCCGGTTTGAGCTCACGAATCTCTGGAACTACACCGAAAATACCACGACCAGAGGCAATTCCTGTTAAAATTCCTTTTTCACGTAACTGTTTAAAGACAGTGGGAATTGTAGCTGGAATAAAACCTGTCTTTGACGTACGCAAGGTATCATCAATATCAAAAAAGACGATTTTAATCTTCTTTGCCTTGTATTTTAATTTCGCATCCATCTCTCTACCTCTTTTCCATCACTCTTTCCATTATACCATAAAGCTGATGAAATTCCTTTTTTGAAAAAAGATGAAAATCCTATCAAAAAGAGGGCCAGAAAAACTAGCCCTCCCTTTTCATTCTAGAACATCTCTAGAGCAATCATGGTAATCATCGTTGCATCATAGTAGTTGTCCAAAGGTAAATCTTGTGTGAAAATGTATTTATTTTGCTGAAGAAGTTTCAGATAGCCTTCTCCCTTGTCAGACGCGTAGGTAATCGGTGCCAAGAAACTACCTGCCTGGTATTGATTGAGGGCCGTTCCGTTCAAGTCATAACCAGCATAAATGCGTTGCTCTTTCATAAAGAAATCCATCATCTTTTGAACGAGTTTTTGGCTTCTTTCATCCTGGCTCTGTGACAAGTGATAAGGCAAACGACAAGCATTATAAGAATACGCTCCATCGTATTGAGATTCGATAGTATTGGCATCAACAAGATGTGCCCCTGACTTCTCAGCCCAGATAAAGTCTGGCAAGAGACCCGTATCAGAATGAGAACTGATTTGCTCCAGTTGCCCAAGCATCTTATCCTTAACGTCTAACCACTGTTTATTTCCAGTCAGGTCATAGAAAGATTGGAAATAGTGAGGTAAGGTATCAGACGTCCGCATCAAGTAATAATAATCAGAATCCTTGTTTGCCCAGTTTCCTACTGTTAGGACACCTGTCTCTTCGTTGTAATTGTATTGAAGGATATCAGCCAAGATCTTTTTAGCTTGTTCTTGGTATTCCTGCGCCTTATCTGGCCACTGCTTGGCAGCTTCAATCAAAGAATAAGCAATATAGAGATCACCATCGGTTGCGTTTTGCTTCTCAACCGTTTCGCTACCATTTGTGATTACTTGCTTCTCAACCGTTTCGCTATCATTTGTGATTACTTGCTTCCAAGACATTAACTGCGTTCCCTCAATACGATGATTTTGATAATAGCGATAAAGACTCTCAAAATCTGCTTGACTTGCTTGCCCTTTTTGGGCTGCTAAAACCGTTATGAGCATGCCGTAACTTTGGGCCTCTGATAGAACCGTCGTTTCCTCAGAATCATTCGACGTACGAACATAAGACTGATCGCCTTTTGTAACAAGAAACTGCTGGCTCCATTGGCTGTAAATTCGATTACGCATCTCGATTTTAGTCCTTCCTCTTGCTAAAAACAAGGCTAAACAAAAGATAGAAAGGATGAGTACAAACCAGACATATTTTAATTTATTCGTTTTCATAGAACCTCCTATCCTGAAAATCGTTTAGTTTTAACCCACTTGGTTTCTTTTCGTCGGAGTACTTTATCCAGCACGATTGAAGAAATGGAATCAACGGATACAACGATAAACATCTGTGCATAAGAGAAATAGGCTGCCAAGGCCAACCAGATTTGTTTAGTCGTCGCTTGTCCAAACTGACTTGCTAATGCTGTCATAATTTGCATCAAATAGAGACCAATCATGAGAATCCAGTTAAAGAGCATGAGCTGGGCGATGTAGATATTGTCCGCATCAAAAGCAAATGGAACCCTGACATCTGGGAAGAAAAGATTAAGACAGATCGCTAGCACATTCGCTAGGAAAATCAAATCCGACAGGACAATGGCAAAGTTAAACCAAAAGAAAACACATGAATAGTTAAAGACTTCTAGTTTGACACGCCAGTTTGCTCTGCCAAATAAATGCTTAAAGTTTGAAAGAACAACTTCATAATTTCCTTTCGCCCAACGTTTACGCTGCATATAGTAACTCTTTAAGGTCTCAGGTTCTTGTTGGAAAGCCTCTGAATTATAGGCAAGGGCAATCAATTTACCACTCTGCATGATTTTGAAGGAAATATCGGTATCCTCGGTTAAGGCACCATTTTTCCAACCCCCGATGCTCTTTACAAAGTCGGTTTGAATGATAAAGTTGGTTCCTGGAATACGCCCAATTTTAAAGAGATGCCACATTCCAACGTGGTGCACGCGCTGAGTAACAACGATTTCCTGGTTGATACAACGAGTCAAGAAATTTTGATTGGCATTTCGAGTCTTATTGCGACCAAAAGATGCCACATGACGTTCTGGATCCTTCATCACTTCTTTCACAAGGAAATAAAGAGCATTTTTTTCAGGCATGGCATCTGCATCATAAACACAGATGTATTCGCCTGTTGCCATCTCCAAAGCATCGTTTAGAACGCCAGCTTTTCCTCCCGTACCAGTACGGTCGATAATAGTCAGATTTCTTCCTGCATATTCAGGCATGGCTTGTACAGACAAACATTCTGCATAGGTGTTATCCGAACAGTTATCCGCAAACAAGAGCAACTCCACACGGTCGTGAGGATAGTTCATATCTAAGATAGCTTTTGCCGTTTGGGCAATAACCACATCCTCATTATGAGCAGGAACAACAATGGTGACCTTCGGATAATAAGGTAGCGGCGAAGTGTCTACACGAAAATCACTGTGTTTAAACCAAAAGTGTACTGCCGAAAAGAGAATTACCAAGCCCCAAGCTAGAGAAATCCAAATTGTAAGCAAGGTAAAAATCATTAACATTTGACTAATCATGATTCACCGCCTTAAAATTTTTGTTCACTCGATGGTAAAGAATATTGTATGCAATAAATAGTATGATAAAACAAATGCCAAAGGCGAGACTGAGTCCCAAAGCAATACCAAAAAATAGTTCGGTTAAAGTCATGTTTCCCTCCTAATATTCTACAATTACATCTGTCTCTAGTTGACGTTTGAGATGACTGGCAACATCTGCGTAGTCTTGGTATTTATCTTTATTATCAGAATTAATCACCAAATAGCCTGTTTGGAACTGAATTCCTTGATTACCATCTTCTCCATGAAAAACTAAACTGCTCAGTTTCTCCTGCAAACCATTAAAGTAAAGTTCCTTCAAAGAATGTTGGTTAGTACTCGATAGAACGAGAAAATTACCATCCGAAACGTAATAGAGCTTATCATTGTAACTCAATTCCTGAGCAATTTCCTCTTGAATACGACTGAGCATCTGGTTATGTTCTTTTGGTTTAATCTGGAAGAACAAATCTTCATGTGCCCAATGAATCAATAGAGATTGAACCGTAACATCACTTTGTTCAGTGACCATAGCTTGGTAATCTGCTCGAGCTGCGTCTTCCTGTTCTTGGACCTTTGAGGCCACCTTGAAGAAATAATAACGAACCTTAAGTAGAATCCCAATCAAAAGAGGAAAACTGATTAATAAGAAGATCAGTTGAATGATTGGGATATAAACCACACCCGCAACCAAAACGATAAGTCCAAAACCAAATGCTAAGATAAGGGTCCAAGTAAGCAAAAGGTCAGATAATACCAACACTGCAAACAAGGCTAAAGCTAAAAACAAGATTTGTTCTAAAATGATTGCTCGAGCATACAAAAAACAAAGCACCAAAAGAATGACCTCACAAGCAAGCAAAGCCATAAGCCAGTTTTTAAATTGACTCCAATTTTTCATTTTATCTTATTTCCCCCCTTTGAATTCAGATACCGAAGTTGCTGCCCCAAAGTACTGTTGAATGGATTGTACGATTCGTTCAGAAGCTCTTCCATCTCCATAAGGATTTGGTGCCTGAGACATTTGTCCATAAAGAGTTTCATCTGTTAAGAGTGCTGCCATCGCTTCTTTCACACGTACTGGATCCGTACCAACTAGCTTCAAAGTACCTGCTCTTACTCCTTCTGGACGTTCCGTCGTGTCACGAAGGACAAGGACAGGTTTGCCGAGAGAAGGCGCCTCTTCCTGAACACCGCCAGAGTCGGTCATAATAAAATAGCTTCTTGAAGCCAAATTATGAAAATCAAGTACATCTAAAGGCTCAATCAAGTGAATACGATCATGACCAGCTAAGATATCGTTTGCTGCTTCTTGCACAGCAGGGCTAAGGTGAACAGGATAAACAACTTCAATTTCCTGATGAAGATCGACCATCTCACGTAAAGCTGCAAAGACATTTCTCATTGGTTGACCTTGATTCTCACGACGATGCATGGTTACCAATACAAGTTTCTTATCTGGATCCAATTGATCTAGAACTTCATGATAGTAATCCGATTGAACGGTTAGTTTCAAGGCATCAATGGCTGTATTTCCCGTAATGACAATAGCAGACTCAGGATGATTTTCCTTAAGAAGATTTTCTTTACTCTCACTAGTTGGAGCAAAATAAAGATCCGCAAGGTTATCTGTCATCTGACGATTCATTTCTTCTGGGAAAGGAGAATACTTATCAAAAGTCCTTAAACCAGCTTCAACGTGGCCGATTCGTACCTGATTATAGAAAGCAACTAAACTTGCTGCAAAAGTTGTCGTTGTGTCTCCGTGAACAAGAATCATATCTGGAAGTTCTTGCTTAACAACTGGATCAAACTTTTCTAAAATTTTTCCAGTAATATCTAAGAGGGATTGATTTTTCCCCATAATATCCAGGTCATAATGTGGCTCGATGCTAAACGTTTCAAGAACTTGATCAAGCATTTGACGGTGCTGAGCTGTCACAACTGTGATCGTCTCAATGCTGTCACTATGTTTTTGCAATTCTAACACTAAAGGGGCCATTTTAATAGCTTCTGGTCGTGTTCCAAAAACAACCATCACTTTCAGTTTCTTCATTACGCTATCCTTCTACTATAATAAAATTTGACACATCAGATTAATCTTTATATCGAATTATTGCGCAAATCAATTAATTTGATTATCTTAATTATTTTACCGTCAATTAATTTATATGTCAAATTTTTTCCAAATTATATTATTGCATTTAATTTAATTTTAACAATTTGTAACCTTTTTGTAACAATATTATTTACAACCTTTAAAAAGCCTTATTTTAGGAAATTTTAAGACTTTTCAAAAGAATTCGTATTTAAAAAAACTAGACCTTATATGTTTTTTTCGATATTTATTTTTATCTTGACATTTCAAACAATTATATTTTACCACTTTGAGGAATAAATCAAACAATTTCAAACAAAAAAATTCCTTTTTCGAATGAAAAAGGGACTGTGATTGTTGTTTACTATATTTAAAATTTAAACCTTATAAAATCTGTCTTAAAACAAATTTTTCGACAGATACAAAACAAGGTCACCGATATCTTCACACACCGCATTCATGGCCGGTTGATGGTTCTGATACCAAACACCCGTCCCATCTGGAATATAGCCTCGTTTGATGTACAATCTCTGGGCAAGTCCATATCCTGAATGGAGCCCAACACCAAGGGTCACCTTATCCGATATGAGCTTAACTCGTTTTTCTGCTTCTTCCAGCAAGAGATTTCCAATACCTTGATTTTGAAAGGGCTCAAAGACATTGAAATCTGAAAGTTCTGGAGCCATTCCAGCAAAGGGACCCTGCTTAGCATCGGGTAAAATCGTAATGTAGCCCGCAACAGCACCCTCAACCTCTGCAACTAAGACTTCTCTCTCCCCACATTCTTGTTCAAAAAAATATCTAGCCAAAATTTCTTCTCTACCCGGCCAACCTTGGCTGATAAAACCTCGAGATAGATCTTTAATGTCAGATTCTTGCATTTTTCTAATTGAACATATCGTCTTCATAAGTTGCTCCTTTATAGCTTTCTCCTACCATTATAGCACGATAATAAAGATTAAAAGAAGAAACCTAGTAAGACAAAAGAATCTTACTAGGTCAACAGGGAATCCTTTCTAACAAAGTCCCATAAAAATCTGAAAAAGAGGTCCACCCGGACCTGAAAAAAAGACCCGTAAGGGTCTTTTCTTTAATCTTCGTTTACGAAAGGCATCAAAGCCATTACGCGAGCGCGTTTGATAGCTGTTGTTACTTTACGTTGGTTTTTAGCTGAAGTTCCTGTTACACGACGAGGAAGGATTTTCCCACGTTCTGAAACGAAACGGCTAAGAAGCTCAGTATCTTTATAATCAACATATTCAATTTTGTTTGCTGCGATGTAATCAACTTTTTTACGGCGTTTGAATCCGCCACGACGTTGTTGAGCCATGTTTTTTCTCCTTTATAGTATTAATTGTCCATTAGAATGGTAAATCATCATCTGAAATGTCCAATGGATTTGTTGCTCCAAATGGATTTTCAGAACGTGAAAAGTCTGGTACTGGGTTTGCAGGTGCTGATTGACCAGCAGTTGGTGCAGAATAAGCTCCACCTGAATGTCCTTCACGCACTCCGCGGCTTTCCAACATTTGGAAATTCTCAGCCACGACTTCTGTTACGTAGACACGTTGTCCTTGCTGGTTATCGTAACTACGAGTCTGGATACGGCCTGTGATCCCGATAAGAGAGCCTTTTTTAGCCCAGTTAGCAAGATTTTCAGCCTGTTGGCGCCACATAACGACATTGATGAAATCAGCCTCACGTTCGCCATTTTGACTCTTAAATGTACGGTTTACTGCAAGAGTAAAAGTCGCAACTGCTACATTTGATGGGGTATAACGCAACTCAGCGTCACGTGTCATACGCCCTACAAGTACAACATTGTTAATCATAATTTACCTTCTTACGCGTCAAGTTTGACGATCATGTGACGAAGAATGTCAGCGTTGATTTTTGAAAGACGGTCAAACTCTTTAAGAGCTGCGTCGTCGTTTGCTTCAACGTTAACGATGTGGTAAAGTCCTTCACGGAAATCTTGGATTTCGTATGCAAGACGACGTTTTTCCCATGATTTTGATTCAACAACAGTTGCACCGTTGTCAGTCAAGATAGAGTCAAAACGTGCTACCAAAGCGTTTTTCGCTTCTTCTTCAATGTTTGGACGAATGATATAAAGAATTTCGTATTTAGCCATTGATATGTTCCTCCTTTTGGTCTAATGACCCCTAGTCTTTGCAAGGGGTAAGTGAGGTTTGCTCACAATAAACTATTATACTAGAAAAACTGATAGATAGCAAGATAAAAGTGAAAAAAGAAGATGAAATTATCTTCTTTTTACTAGTTTATGGTTTGATACGGTGCAACATACGTGGGAATGGAATAGCTTCACGGATATGTTTTGTACCTGCTGCGAAGGTTACCATACGCTCGATACCGATACCAAATCCACCGTGTGGTACAGTACCGTATTTACGAAGGTCAAGGTAGAATTCATACTCTGTACGATCCATACCAAGTTCTTCCATCTTAGCGACAAGGGCGTCGTAGTCTTCCTCACGCATAGAACCACCGATGATTTCTCCATATCCTTCTGGTGCAAGCAAGTCTGCACAAAGTACGCGCTCTGGATTTCCAGGAACTGGTTTCATGTAGAAGGCCTTGATAGCTGCTGGGTAGTTCATAACAAATGTTGGCACACCAAAGTGGTTTGAAATCCATGTTTCGTGTGGTGAACCAAAGTCATCGCCATGCTCAAGATGCTCGTAGTCAGCATCTTCATCATTTTCATGCTCTTGCAAGAGGTCAATGGCTTGATCGTAAGTGATGCGTTTGAAAGGCTCTGCAATGTAGCGTTTCAAAAGCTCTGTATCACGTTCCAAGGTTTCCAAGGCTTGAGGCGCACGATCCAAAACGCCTTGAAGAAGAGCTTTCACATAAGCTTCTTGCAAGTCAAGTGACTCATCGTGTGTCAAGTAAGAGTACTCTGCGTCCATCATCCAGAACTCAGTCAAGTGACGGCGCGTTTTTGATTTTTCAGCACGAAATACTGGACCAAAGTCAAAGACACGACCAAGAGCCATAGCTCCTGCTTCTAGGTAAAGCTGACCTGATTGACTCAAGTAGGCTGGTGTTCCAAAGTAGTCTGTTTCAAAGAGTTCTGTTGAATCTTCTGCCGCATTTCCTGAAAGGATTGGGCTATCAAATTTCATGAAGCCGTTCTTGTCGAAAAACTCATAAGTTGCATAGATGATGGCGTTACGGATTTGCATCACCGCTACTTGCTTACGAGAGCGGAGCCACAAGTGACGGTTGTCCATCAAGAAGTCTGTTCCGTGTTCTTTTGGTGTGATTGGGTAGTCTTGAGATTCACCGATCACTTCGATGTCTGTAATATCCAACTCATAGCCAAACTTAGAACGTTCGTCTTCTTTGACAATTCCTGTCACATAAACAGAAGTTTCTTGGCTTAGGCGTTTAATTGTATCAAACTTCTCAAGTCCCACTTCTTCACCAAATTTTTCTACAAAGTTTGGTTTAAAGGCTACACCTTGGAAGAAGGCAGTTCCATCACGCAATTGCAAGAAGGCAATTTTCCCTTTTCCAGATTTGTTGGCAACCCAGGCTCCGATGGTCACTTCTTGACCAACGTAGTCTTTTACATCGATAATTGTTACACGTTTTGTCATAATCTATCTTCCTTTTTTCGTTTAACTTGTCCGAAGACATCATTACCCACTATTTTACCATAAATAGACTGCGATAGCTAGGTTCTACTAGAGAAAAATCGCGAGATTTTCGTTACAAAAAATCCTCGCTAAAAAGGCGAAGATTCTGAGTTTTATTTTTCCATAAATAGATGCAAACGACGAATAGCTTCTTTTAATGTATCCAAGTCTGTGGCATAGCTGAGACGAACATTTTCTGGTGCTCCAAATCCAGCTCCTGTAATCAAGGCAAGACCGACTTCTTCGAGAATAGCCGTTGTAAACTCTGTCACATCAGTATAACCCTTCATCTCCATCGCTTTTTTAACATTTGGGAAAAGATAGAAGGCTCCTTGGGGCTTGACAACTTCAAATCCTGGCACTTTGCACAAGAGAGGATAAATGGTATTCAAACGCTCTTCAAAAGCCTGGCGCATGGTTTCAACAGAGTCTTGCGGTCCAGTCAGCGCCTCAATCGTTGCATATTGGGATACTGCTGTCAGATTTGAGGTTGTTTGTCCTGTTAGTTTGCTCATAGCAGCAATAATTTCAGGATTTCCCACAGCATAACCTACCCGCCAACCAGTCATAGCATAGGCCTTAGATACACCATTAATCACGACGGTTTGCTTGCGAATAGCTTCTGACAGACTAGAAATTGGAACAAACTCATTCCCGTTATAAACCAAACGACCATAAATATCATCTGCTAGGATAAGGACATCATGCGCAACAGCCCAATTTCCGATAGCCAAGAGTTCCTCACGAGAGTAAATCATACCAGTCGGATTCGATGGCGAATTGAGAACCAAGACCTTGGTCTTATCTGTACGAGCTGCTTCTAGCTGCTCTACTGTTACTTTAAAGTGATTGTCCTCCTTGGCCTGAACAAAGACTGGCACACCTTCTGCCATCTTGACCTGGTCTCCATAGCTGACCCAGTATGGTGTAGGAATGATGACCTCATCACCTGGATTAACCACAGCCATAAAGAAGGTGTAGAGAGAGAACTTAGCACCAGTGGCAAAGGTAACCTCGTTAGCCGCTACGGAATACCCGTAGTAGCGTTCAAAATAGGTATTAACCGCCACTTTTAACTCTGGTAGGCCTGAAGCAACTGTATAAAAGGAAGCTCGTCCATCCCGAATCGCTTCTATCGCTGCATCCTGAATGTTTTCAGGAGTATGAAAATCAGGCTGTCCCAAGGTTAAGAAAAGAACATCCTTTCCCTGAGCTTTTAATGCTTTGGCTCTTGCATCACTGGCTAGAGTGACGCTTTCTTCCATTTCTAGTACACGTTTGGATAATTTCATATGCCCTCCTTATTGGATCACTGCTCCTGTTTCAAAGTCAACCAGATAGTACTGGTTTCCTGACTTAACTTCCCAAATCGGCTTGTCCTGATAACGACCAAAGGTGATCTTGTCAATGTCGCTAGCTCCTTTTTCCCTCGAAATCGTCGCTGCCTTGTCTTGAGAAATCCCCTTATCAAGCTGATAGACATAAATCTTGTGGTCATTCTTTTCAATCAGTACGGCAATGGCCTCTTGCTTTTTATTATGTCCTAAAACGCTGTAATAACCTTCTAGTCCATTATAAAAATCAACCTGATCTGCCTGTTCCAATTCTGCATACTGCTTGGCTAGTTTTTCTCCCTCAACTCTAGCATCTTGATAGGGTTTCATGCTGAGTGATATCAGATAAAGGAAGGAAGTCGTCATGACTAGTACTACCAGAGCAATGCCGATTCCATACTGTAAAAGTAGCTTGTTTTTTGCTTTTTTCTGTCTTAGTTTCACTCGTCTATTTTACCATCTCTCCTTCTTTATTACAAGTGAAGACAGGAACATTCTAAGATTCTTTTCCTATAAAATGTAAGTTCTTGTTTTTCTCTCTCATTATTGATAAAATAGCCTTATGAAACAATATTTGAAAGAGAAAATTTCCGATAATCAATTAGACTTAAAAACGGCTATCGTCCTCAATAAAGCCATACGAACTTTTAAACCATATGAAGCCAAGGCTGCTAAAGAACACGGGCTAACACCCACCCAATTTTCAGTTTTGGAAACCCTCTATAGCAAGGGGGAACTACGCATTCAGGATTTGATCGAAAAAATGCTAGCCACTTCTGGAAACATGACTGTTGTCATTCGAAACATGGTTCGAGATGGGTGGATTTCTAGAACTTGCGACCCCAAGGATCGTCGCTCCTTTTTCCTGAAATTAACACCTGCAGGACGCAGAAAAATCGAGGAGGTTCTTCCTGACCATATCGATTCGATCGTAGAAGCACTCAGCATCTTGGAAGATGATGAAAAGGAAGACTTAATCCGCATTTTAAAAAAATTTAAAAATTTGTGAGCAAAATTATTGCTAATTAGTATCATTTGTTGTAACATGGATGGTAACAAAAGAGTTCGCTCTTTGAATTTTAAACTAAAGGAGACACATCATGTCTAAAAAAGTATTATTTATCGTCGCTTCACTACGCCAAGGTTCTTTCAACCACCAAATGGCCCTCGAAGCTGAAAAAGTACTTGCTGGAAAAGCGGAAGTCAGCTATCTTGATTACTCAGCTGTTCCTCTCTTCAGCCAAGATTTGGAAGTTCCAACTCATCCAGCTGTTGCTGCTGCTCGTGAAGCAGTCCTTGCTGCGGATGCGATCTGGATCTTCTCTCCAGTCTACAACTTCTCTATCCCTGGAACCGTGAAAAACTTGCTTGACTGGCTCTCTCGTGCCCTTGACTTGTCTGATACACGTGGTGCTTCTGCCCTACAAGACAAGTTTGTTACTGTCTCATCTGTAGCCAATGCCGGTCACGATCAACTCTTTGCTATTTATAAAGACCTCTTGCCATTTATCCGTACACAAGTCGTTGGTGACTTTACAGCTGCTCGTGTCAATGACTCTGCTTGGGCAGACGGAAAATTGGTGTTAGAAGAAGCAACTGCTTCATCACTTGCAAAACAAGCTGACGACCTTCTTACAGCCATCAACTAATCAAACAAAAACCAGCTCGAATGAGCTGGTTTTATGCTTGTTTCACAAAGACGAGTTCTAAATCACTGGATAAATCAGGTTGGTAGTCAAAACCGGCGAAGCTAAGCTTACGAGCTTGCTCAACTGTTTGAACTTGTCCTTCTATCAAGGCGGTCAAAAAGGCCCCACGCGCTTTTTTTGAAATGGTTGAATGGATTTTCAACTGACCTGCCTTATCCTCCATAAATTTGAAGGTCACCACCTTTTCTCTGATTTCCTTCGAAAATACGGTTTCAAACTCTGATGATAGGAGTGAGAATAGCAAGTCCTCATCCTGAAGTGCCTCATCATAGGCTGACTTCCAATGACTCTTTAAAGTCTTCCCAGCAACTTTTAACTTCATCAAGAAGTCCAAACGGTGAGGAGCCATGGGCGACAAGGCGGGGACAACACCGTATAAAGCCGAGGTAATTAGGACATGATTTTCAAGATAGGTTTGTTCAGACTTGGTTAACTCATCTCGTTTGATGTGACGATACATGAGACCATCGAAAAGTTTCAAGGCTGGATAATGTTTAGCCCTGTGATCTTTTAAAGCTTGAATATGAGCGTACTCTTCTTCTGCTTTCTCGGTAGATACCTTATAAAAAGTCTCTAATTCACTGGCTGAGTAGTGCGCCAGTGAGTCAAGGACTACCTGACTTTCTTCCCTCAAGGGGAGCGCTTCGATACAAGGATGGTCTGTGTTCATTTCTTTTGCTGTTGGGATTAAAATTTTCATATTGTTAGTGTAGCATATTTTTCAACCACGACCAAGAATTTCATCTTAAAAACCTCGGTTCATACCGAGGTTTCTCTGTTTATTTTGTCCATCCTAACCAGATAGCCGCGAGAACAAGGGCTGTGCCAGCTAAGCTTGTTAAGATAGATAAGAATTTATCTTTTTTCTCCTTGAACTGAGAAAACCTATTTTTATACTCAATGAAAATCAAAGAGCAAACTAGGAAGCTAGCCGCAGGCTGTACTTGAGTACGGCAAGGCGACGCTGACGTAGTTTGAATTTGATTTTCGAAGAGTATTATTGTACTTTAAAGGTCTTGAGATAGTTATCTTTTCCAACTTGACCTTCGAAGGATTGGCCATTTTCGAGGTAAGGAAGGTCGTCTGACACGGAAGCCTTGACCTTATAAATCTTGCCATCAACTTTAAAGAAGTAGACGGTATCACCCTTGATGACAGCTGATTTAAGGTCTGAGACGATACCCTTGATGTTTTCTACCGTTTCATTATCCAACTCGAGGTCATTTTTATTGGCATACTTGCTGAGGAGTTCATCTACCGTAGTTGCTACGATGACGTTTTGGTACTCCACGGCATCGACCAATGCATACTCCTTGACCAAGCCTGCATTGTCCTTCAAGCCCATGATATAGAGCGGTTTGTCATTGAGATTGACAAGAATAGGGAAGGTAGCCTTGTAGGCCTTCTCTTGCACTGCTCCCTCTGCAGAAGCACGGGCAGATTCTTCGGTTGCTGAAGCTAGATTGTACTTGGTGATTTCACCAGTGCGCATATTTTCAAGGATAAATCCTAGATTACTTTCGTCAGCGTTGGCTGAAGTCACCCCAGTGTAGAGATAAATGTCATTTCCGATAGAAAGATAGTTATAGCCTTCTGTCGTTTGGGTAACGTTTTTCTTAGAAATCAAGGCATTCCAGAAGCCGTCTTTATACTTGCCGTTGTAGTTGATTTGCTCGATGGTTTCTTCAGCTGGATAGACACGATCCACCCATTCTGGTACTTCATCCAAGCTGTATTCCTTGGTTTCTCCATTGGTGGCATCTAAGATAATAACAGATGAAGGACGCGGGACTCCTAGACCAAACTGCTTTTGATAAACGGTTGCTACATAGAAGGGATTGCCTTCATCATCCACCTCAAAGGAGGGCGTTTTAAAAATCTTGGTTGGGTACTTAATCCGAAGATGACGTTTGACATCGCGATTAAAATACTCGGAGTCTGAATACTTCATCGGCGTTTTTAAATCCACCAATTCCGCATTTCCTGTCACCATATCAACCTTGATATACTCGCCAATTCCCTTGGACTGATTATTAAACCATTTGATCGGGTCGGCATACTCCAAAGGTGTCACCCGATAGGGCTTGCCATCAACTGTCAGCTGGGTATAAGTATCTGCTGCCACGTACTGGGAGACCTTGTCCGTCAGAGAGCCCAGATAACGATCACCAATTTTTTCCGCAGTACTACGATCTAAAATCGGAACCTTACTGGTATCACTCTTAGGAAAATCTTTAAAATCTTTTTCTGTGATAGACACCACATTAGCATAATTTTTTGCTTGGAAAAAGCTAGAGGTTACTAGGCTTACCAGACCAGCAAGGGCAAAGATAAGTCCTGCGGCCAGAAACAATCCTCTACTAAGTTTGGTAAAAAGGAATCCTTCTAGATTGAGATCTTTGGCAGCCTTGCCATGACGTACATGAACAGTTTTGAGGAGATTGGCATCCTTGCGGAAACTAAACAAAATTCCCATCACCACCAGATGCCCACAAAGAAAGAAGATGAATTCCCAACTAGTCAGATTGAAGGGTGGTAAAAAGATATACCAAGTCGCTGCGATAAAAACAAGTTCAAAAAGTATGCGTTTCATCTGACTTCCTCCTAAATAATCCGTCCTTCCAAATGATCCAGTTCATGTTGGCAGATCTGAGCTGGAAAACCTGTTAACGTAATGGTCTGTTCCTGCCACTTGCTATCACGATAGGAAACTGTAATCGTTTCATAACGAGTTGTTGGTCGCACCCCAGTCAAGGACAAACACCCTTCCTCTGTCTCGTAAGGTCCTTTATAGGAAAGGAGAACGGGATTAAACATGACCATGGGAACCAAGCCAAGATTAAAGATAATGACACGCTTCTGCACGCCAATCATATTGGCCGCTAGACCGACACAGGTCTCGCGATTGGCCAGCAGGGTATCCTGCAAATCCTTAGCCAAATAAAGGTCTTCCTGACTTGCAGGTTTTGAGACCTGCGACAAAAATAAGGCATCTAGGACAATTTTCTTTTCCATTCTCTTTCACTCCTTGCTACTTTACTTTATTATAGCACAAAAGGGAGCGACTTCTAGTCCTTTCCCTCAAATGCAAAAAAAGCCATCCGAAGATGACTTTCTTTTTAAATCGCATTCTTATCAAGACCAAGTTTACGTTGAACAAACTTGACGATTTCGACGATAAGTATCATTGAGAAGCTTCCAGCTAGAACAATACCCCATTGCGATAAGTCTAGTTTGGTTACGTGGAAGATACCTTCAAGCGGTTCTACAACGATGGTCGCCATCAGAAGGATGAAGGATACCAAGATGGACCAGTTAAAGGTCTTAGACTTGAATGGGCCAACTGTCAAGATGGATTGGTAAACAGACTTGACATTGTAGGCATGGAATAGTTGAATCAAACCAAGGGTTGCAAAGGCCATAGTAAGGGCATCCGCATGAATGGCATGATTGTCACCCACATGAACTGGGTAAGCAATTGCAAGTCCATAAACACTCATAACAATAGCTGCTTGGAGTACACCTTGATAGATGATAGAACTCAAAACACCACCTGAGAAGAAGCTTGACTTACGTCCACGAGGTTTGTGGGTCATAACACCTGGCTCAGCAGGTTCAACACCAAGAGCGATAGCTGGGAAGGTATCCGTTACCAAGTTGATCCACAAAAGATGAACTGGCTGCAAGACGTCCCAACCAAACAAGGTTGATAAGAAGATAGTTAATACTTCAGCAGTATTGGCAGAAAGTAAGTACTGAATAGTCTTTTGAATGTTTGAGAAGACCTTGCGTCCTTCTTCAACTGCGACGATAATGGTCGCAAAGTTATCATCTGCAAGAATCATGTCAGAAGCCCCCTTAGAAACCTCTGTACCAGTGATTCCCATACCGATACCGATATCGGCTGTTTTCAGAGCTGGCGCATCATTAACACCGTCACCTGTCATAGCAACAACCTTACCTTGTTTTTGCCAAGCCTTGACGATACGAACCTTGTGTTCTGGAGATACACGCGCGTAGACAGAGTATTGACCAACGACTTTTTCAAATTCTTCATCTGAAAGTTCGTTGAGTTCAGCACCAGTCAAGACATGGTCTTCCGAGTCATTTTCATCGATGATTCCCAAACGTTTGGCAATGGCTTCCGCTGTATCTTGGTGGTCACCAGTGATCATGATTGGACGGATTCCCGCTTCCTTAGCGACACGAACAGCTTCTGCTGCTTCGGCACGTTCAGGGTCAATCATTCCAATCAATCCAGTAAAGATCAAGTTGTTTTCAAGCTCTTCAGAAGTCAGGTTTTCTGGAATGCTGTCTACAATCTTATAAGCACCCGCAAGAACACGCAAGGCTTGGTGAGCCATTTCAGAGTTGTTTGTGTGAATTAAGTCATTAACTTTCTCATCAATCGGAGCAACATCTCCAGCCTTATCACGAGCAACACAACGTTTCAAAAGTTGATCTGGAGCCCCCTTGACTGCTACGAGGAATTTACCATCTGGTAATGGATGAACCGTTGACATGAGTTTACGATCTGAGTCAAATGGTAACTCAGCTACACGAGGATATTGCTCTAAAAATCCTTTAACATCGTAACCCTTGTCCAAGGCATACTGGATGAAGGCTGTTTCCGTTGGATCCCCGATCAGGTTTCCTTCAGCATCAATCTTGGTATCGTTGGCCAAGACAACTGAACGAAGTAGTGGCATGTCCAAGCCAAGTTCAATGTCATCAGCTGAGTCATGTAGGACTGCGTCATAGAAGACTTTCTCGACTGTCATCTTGTTCATGGTAAGCGTACCAGTCTTATCAGAAGCGATGATCTCAGTTGAACCAAGTGTTTCAACTGCTGGCAACTTACGAACGATAGAGTTTCGTTTGGCCAAAACTTGAGTACCAAGGGCAAGAACGATGGTTACGATAGCTGGGAGTCCTTCTGGAATGGCTGCAACAGCAAGCGCAACAGAGGTCATCAACTCACCAAGTGGATTTTTTCCTTGAATGAAGACACCAACAACAAAAGTAACAAGGGCAATGACCAAGATAGCGTACGTCAAGACCTTAGAAAGGTTGTTCAAGTTTTGTTTGAGAGGTGTATCCGTCTCATCCGCATCTTGGAGCATGCCAGCGATATGACCCACTTCAGTGTACATACCTGTATTGACAACAACACCAAGACCACGACCATAAGTCACATTTGAGTTTTGAAAGGCCATATTGACACGGTCACCAATACCAGCATCTGCAGCGAGCTCGACTGTCAAGTCTTTTTCAACTGGAACAGACTCGCCTGTTAAAGCTGCTTCTTCGATTTTAAGAGAATTAGCTTCTAGCAAACGTAGGTCTGCTGGCACTACATCACCAGCTTCGAGAGCTACGATATCACCTGGCACCAATTCTTTGGAATCAATCTCAGCCATGTGCCCATCACGAATAACGCGAGCAGCTGGACTAGACATAGACTTGAGGGCTTCGATGGCTTCTTCTGCTTTTCCTTCTTGGTAAACACCAAAGGCAGCGTTGATGATAACCACGGCAAGGATAATGATGGCATCTGCGATATCTTCCCCACCAGAAGTTATGACGGACAAGATAGCCGCAGCAATTAGGATGATAATCATCAAATCCTTAAATTGCTCAATAAACTTGACTAGGAGAGATTTTTTCTCACCCTCTTCCAGTTCATTGCGTCCATATTCAGCTAGGCGTTTCTGCGCTTCGCTAGACGAGAGACCTTGTTCAGTTGCTTCAACTGACTTCAAGACCTCTTCAGGACTCTGAGTGTAAAACGCTTGGCGTTTTTGTTCTTTTGACATGTGTCTCCTCCTTGACATTGTGTGCAAAACAAGTTCTCTTTTAGTTTTATGACAAACAAAAAGAGACCTGTTAATCATAACAAGTCTCGCTGTTTAAGATAGTGCCGGAAAACATACTTTTCAGTATACAATTCGGAATGACGACACTATCACAGGTTTCTGCCAGCTACTCCCTTGAGTAGTACTATTATATCAAAATTTGAACAATTTTCAAGGGTTTAAATCAGATGAAACAAGACTAAATTTGAATTTTCCCTTGAAAACCAGTATAATGGTAGAATACTATATGACTAGAAAGGAAGCCCGATGAACCAATCCATGTCAAATCTCAAATTGGCAGAACGTGGAGCCATTATCAGCATTTCAACCTACCTCCTCTTGTCTGCAGCAAAATTGGCAACTGGTCACCTCCTGCATTCTTCCAGTTTGGTGGCAGATGGTTTCAACAACGTATCCGATATTATTGGAAATGTTGCTCTCTTGATTGGGATTCGGATGGCCCGCCAACCTGCAGACCGTGACCATAGCTTTGGTCACTGGAAGATTGAAGATTTGGCTAGCTTGATTACTTCCATCATCATGTTCTATGTTGGTTTTGATGTACTTCGGGACACCATTCAGAAAATCCTTAGTCGGGAACAAACACCCATTGATCCTCTGGGTGCAACTCTAGGAATCATTTCTGCAGCGATTATGTTTGTGGTCTATCTCTACAATACACGCCTCAGTAAGAAATCCAAATCCAAGGCTCTCAAAGCAGCTGCTAAGGACAATCTTTCCGATGCTGTCACCTCGCTTGGGACTTCCATTGCTATCTTAGCCAGCAGTTTCAATTACCCTATCGTGGATAAATTGGTCGCTATCATCATCACCTTCTTTATCTTAAAAACAGCCTATGATATCTTTATCGAGTCTTCCTTCAGTCTTTCAGATGGTTTTGATGACCGTCTGCTAGAGGACTACCAAAAGGCCATCATGGAGATTCCAAAGATTAGTAAGGTCAAGTCCCAAAGAGGGCGGACCTACGGTAGCAATATCTACCTTGATATCACCCTGGAAATGAATCCTGACCTATCAGTCTATGAAAGTCATGAGATTGCGGACCAGGTCGAGTCCATGCTGGAAGAGCGTTTTGGAGTCTTTGATACCGATGTCCATATCGAGCCAGCTCCCATACCTGAGGACGAGATTTTAGACAATGTCTATAAAAAACTGCTCATGCGTGAGCAATTGATTGACCAAGGAAATCAGCTAGAAGAACTCCTTGCTGAGGACTTTCTCTATATCCGTCAAGATGGAGAGCAGATGGATAAAGAGGCTTATAAGTCTGAAAAAGAACTTAGTGCTGCGATTAAGGACATTCAGATTACCTCCATTAGTCAGAAAACCAAACTCATTTGCTATGAGCTAGATGGTATCGTCCATACCAGTATCTGGCGTCGCCATGAAACTTGGCAAAACATCTTCCATCAGGAAACTAAAAAAGAAGACAAACAATGACCCTATCCAGTGGATAGGGCCTTTTTGATTATTCCACTTTAAGCAAAGACGGACTATGACGGTTTGGAAGATTTGCTTTTCGAAGCTTGTTTTGCCTCTTTTCTTGCTTGACGATTTTGTTCGATACGCCATTCTCTTTCATAGTACTTCATGGCATCATAGACCCTTTCAGGAAGTCCTACATCTAGTAGAAAGATCGGGATAATTAAATCTGCTGACTGATGAAAAGGGAGAATCCTTCTCTTCAACAGAGCTAGAAAGAATTGGGATTTCACATTTTCCTTGTTTTTAAAATAGACTTCAATCCGATAAGAATCCCTATACTTCCCTCGAATCCGAGAGAAGGAAAAGTCCTCTACATCTGCCCAAGCGTAGAAATGACTAGGTTTCTTTGGATTTTGTTTGTAGTAAAACCCCTCGACAGTACATCTCAAATATTCCTTATCGGAGCTTAACAACCTGTATGTCTGATAAACAACTACTCCAGCGCAAAAAAGTACAAGCAGCATTAACAAAAGACTTATCGTATGAAGTCCCGTCCCCTTTTCCGAATACGAATGGAGATAATAGAGAGGTAACAAGAAGAAAAGCACCGAAGCTAGGCCAAACAAGGCATTCCAAATGATTTTCTTGGGACTACGTTTAATGACTTTTTCTTCCATCATGCCAACTCACTTAAATATTCATAACGTTCGTATTTTTCAAGGAGTGCTTCGTTTTTCTCATCCAGTTCTTTTTGGAGAGTAGCCAGCTTACCAAAGTCAGAGCCATTTGCCTGCATTTCTTCTTCAATAGCAGCGATACGATTTTCCAAGGCTTCAATATCGCCTTCAATGCTTGCCCACTCCTGCTTTTCTTGGTAGGTCATGCGTTTCTTGTCTTCACGGACCTTGACCACTTTTTCTTTTTCAGCCTTTTGCACTTGATTGGCCATCTCTGTTTCAAAGACTTTTTCATCAAGATAGTCTGTGTAATGGCCAAAGAAAGTACGGATGCTTCCATTCTCAAAGGCGAGAATCTTGGTCGCTACCTTATCCAGGAAATAACGGTCGTGGCTAACTGTCAATACAGGACCCACAAAGCCCTGCAAGAAATTCTCCAAGACTGTCAAAGTCGCAATATCTAGGTCATTGGTCGGCTCGTCCAAAAGAAGAACATTTGGTTTTTCCAAAAGCAATTTGAGGAGATAAAGGCGTTTTTTCTCTCCACCAGACAATTTCTCAATCAGGGTTCCATGCGTCGAACGTGGGAAGAGGAACTGCTCTAGCAACTCTGCAATGGAAGTCGTAGAACCACCACTGGTCTTAACCTCTTCTGCTACTTCCTGTAGGTAGTTGATAACCCGTTTGCTTTCATCCAAACCTTCAATTTGTTGAGAGAAATAGGCGATGCGAACCGTCTCACCGATGATAACTTGGCCTTTAGTCGGCTCAAGACTTCCTGCAATCAAGTTGAGTAGGGTTGATTTCCCCACACCATTATCTCCAACGATTCCGATACGGTCTTTGGCTTGCACCAAGAAATTAAAATCTTGCAAAATGGGCTTGTTTTCATAGGCGAAGGAAACATTCTGAAACTCGATGACCTTCTTACCAATACGGCTAGTTTCAAAGTTCATGGTCAAGTCTGTATCAGCAACGCCACCTGAAACTTCCTTTTTCAAGTCATGGAAACGATTGATACGAGCCTGCTGCTTGGTCGCACGCGCTTGCGGTTGTCTACGCATCCAGGCCAGTTCTTGTTTGTAGAGTTGTTCTTTCTTGTGGAGAAGGGCAGCGTCACGCTCATCTTGTTCAGCCTTGAGGCGAACATAGTCCTGGTAATTTCCCTGATACTCGGTCAAGCCTGCTCGGTCCAACTCGAAAATCCGCGTTGATAGTGCATCTAGGAAATAACGATCGTGGGTGATAAAGAGAACTGTCTTCTTGGAATTTTTCAAAAAAAGAGTCAGCCACTCAATAGTCGCAATGTCCAGGTGGTTGGTCGGCTCGTCCAGAAGCAAGAGGTCGTGGTTTCCTAGGAGAACTTGCGCCAACTGAACCCGTCTTCTCAGACCGCCTGACAATTCCCCAACTGGAGTCGACAAGTCCTGAATACCCAGCTTGCTGAGGACTGTCTTGACCTGGCTTTCAATTTCCCAGGCTTGGAGAGAGTCCATTTCTGCCATGACCCGTTCCAAACGAGCTTGCTTGTCCTCACTGTAGTTGAGCATGATCAACTCATACTCACGAATGAGCTGGATTTCCTTGAGGTCGCTGGATAGAACCGTATCCAAGACCGTCTTGCTATCATCAAAATCAGGATCCTGTGTCAAGTAGCCAATCTTATAGTCATTCTTAGCCGAAAAGGGACTGACATCCCCATCAAAGCCAGAAACACCAGAAAGAACATCTAACAGAGTGGTCTTACCAGTCCCATTGACACCAATTAGACCGATTCTGTCAAAGTCATGGATGATAAAGGAAATATCCTTAAAAACGGTCTTGTCACCAACGGATTTGCTTAGTTTTTCAACGATAAAATCACTCATTTTTTCTCCCTCAGGTAAGCATGGATAGCTTGACGATCATTTTTCAACTCTCCATCGACAATGGCAAACTCAATCTCTGTTAAAATCTCTCCCAAGTCTGGACCTGGCTGATAGCCATATTCTTTGATCAGAATACCACCGTTGATTTGCATTTCTTTCTTATCATGAATGGTCAAACTATGGTAAGTTTCTGTGATGGCTTGTGGGTTGACTTCTTTCCCTTGGGCCTGACGAAGACTTTCAGCTTGTAGAAGGGAATGCAAGTCAAAGCGGTAACAATCACGCTTGCTCAGCTCTCCTTCTTCTCGCAAAGCCAAAATAGTCAGTAAATCCTGAACCTGCTTGGCAAACTGGCGTGAGGTCTTCCAAGCTTTCAAAAATGGCTGCGCATCTTTAATCTCTAAAGCCCACAATAGAGCCGCCCAAGCTTGTTCGGAAGATTCAAAAGTGAAATCCGCCTCCAAATCAAACAGTCTGTTGAGCTTGTCCTGACTCCCTACCATGTCTGGAAGATAGTCATAAGCTCGACTCTCAATCATGGAAGACAGACCAACTCGCCAAAAAGGTGCCAGCAAGAGTTTATCAAACTCAACGAAGGTGCGCTCTACAGAAATTTTCTCCAAGAGTGGCGTCAAAGTCTTCATCGCCTCAAAAGTTTCTGACTCAAGTTTAAAACCGAGACTGGCCTGAAAACGGAAACCACGCATAATCCGCAGAGCATCTTCGTTGAAACGCTCACTAGCCACTCCAACTGCTCGCAAGACTTGGTTTTCCAAATCCTCTAAACCATGAAACAAGTCAATGATTTCACCTGTCTCATCCAAGGCAAAGGCATTAACTGTGAAATCACGACGTTTGAGGTCTTCTTCTAGCGAACGCACAAAGGAAACCGCACTGGGTCTGCGATAGTCCACATAGACATCTTCAGTTCGAAAGGTGGTTACCTCATACTCTTCATCCCCATCTAAAACCAAGACAGTTCCGTGCTCGATTCCGATATCGGCTGTTCGCGGAAAAATCTGCTTGGTCTCCTCTGGATAGGAAGAAGTCGCAATATCCACATCGTGGATAGGACGATTGAGGAGGGCATCTCGAACAGAGCCCCCAACAAAATAGGCCTCAAAGCCTGCTTCTTTAATTTTTTCTAATACTGGTAAAGCCTTCTGAAATTCAGAAGGCATTTGCGTTAATCTCATAATAAGTGTTCTAATCCATAGACAAGCTCATGACGCTTGACAACTTCTTTGATTCCCAAATTGACCCCTGTCATGAAGGAGCTACGATCATAGGAGTCATGACGAATGGTCAATCCTTCTCCCTGATTGCCAAAGATAACTTCCTGATGAGCTACCAAACCTGGTAGACGGACTGAGTGGATCCGCATGCCATCAAAGTCAGCACCACGGGCACCAGCAATCAATTCTTCCTCGTCAGGCGCACCTTGCTGGATCGACTCACGCACTTCCGCCATCAACTCAGCCGTTTTAATAGCTGTTCCACTTGGAGCATCTTTTTTCTTGTCATGATGGAGCTCGATAATCTCCACATTTGGGAAATATTTGGCAGCCTGCGCCGCAAATTGCATGAGCAAGACAGCGCCCAAGGCAAAGTTAGGGGCAATCAAGCCACCCAAATCTTGTTCACGGGAAAATGCTTTTAATTCTGCAATTTCTTCACTAGTGAATCCAGTTGTTCCTACGACAGGAGCAAAGCCATTTTCAAGGGCAAAACGCGTATTTTCGTAAGCAACGGCTGGTGTAGTAAAATCCACCCAGACATCCGCTTCAAAACCAGCCAAGTCAGCCTTATCATTAAAGACAGGAATCCCCTGCCACTCTGACTCAGACTCAAAAGGATCCAAAACTGCGACCAAGTCCAAGTCTGGATCTGACAAGACCATCTGACAAGCAGCTTGGCCCATCTTTCCCTTAAAACCGGCAATAATTACTCGAATACTCATCTCTACTCCTGACTAAGATACAAAGGACGTTAGCTGCCCATGAAAAATAGGGAATGGCGCTGACTTTCTACGAAAGGCAAGACAGGCATCTTTTTTCAAGAGGCAGGTAGGCCGTGTTCAATTGCTAAGATACAAAGCCTGTAAGAACAATTTAGACGATTGGTGTATAGCTCAAGGCGATACTACCTTCTCCAAGGTGGGTCCCAATAACACTACCAAAGGTTTCAATTGGAATTTCAGCAGTCACACCACTCTCCATCAAAAGCTGACGTAAATCCGCTGCCTTTTGAGGAGCGTTCCCATGAATGACTGTTATACGGTAGTCCCCATCTTTTGTCAACTCCTTGATGATTTCCACCAAACGTTTGATTGCTTTCTTTTCTGTACGAACTTTTTCGTAAACTTCAATCACTCCTTGGTCATTAAAGTAAAGAATAGGCTTGATACTGAGGAGATTCCCTAAGATGGCTGCCCCATTTGACAAACGTCCTCCTTTAACCAAGTGATCGAGGTCATCTACTATGATAAAGGCTGAATTATCAGCAATTTGAAGAGCTAATTTCTCCTGAATCTGAGCAAAATCATCGCCTTGTTCTGCCCATTCAAAGGCACTCTCCACCATAAATCCTAGAGGGGAACTTGTGATATGGGTATCTGGAAAGGCAATGGTCAAGCCATCATATTCATCCAACATGTATTGGATGTTCTGATAAAAGCCTGAAATTCCTGACGAAAGAAAGAGTCCCAAGACATGGGTATAGCCTTCATCTTTCAAGGAACTTAGAATCTCATCCAATTTGGCAATACTTGGTTGACTAGTTTTAGGCAATTCTCCAGACTGAGCCATTTTTTGATAAAATTCCTCAGCAGTCAGATTGACACCTTCGACATACTCTTCCCCATCAATATTGACAGGAATATCCAAGATAAATAGATTCTCTCTTTGCAGCGTCTTCTCCTCTAAATAGGCTGAAGAATCTGTAATGACAGCTAATTTCATGACTAAAACTCCAAATTGATCCCTGGAAGATCCAAGGCAATTTCTGTTACTTCATACGTCAAACGATTGAGCATGTTCAAACATGGACGTGCCAAGGTTTCGACTTCTTCTTGGTTAAATTCGCTTGGTTCGTTGACAATACGACCTTCCACATGGTTCACTTGGGAAATTGTTCCGCTGATGACAAATTTGTCAAAGACAATCATAAAGCTCAAGATAACGACTAAAGAAGTCACTTGGTTTTCTTGGTCATGTTGGAGTAACTGAAAGTTCACGTCTACCTTGGTTTCAGGAGCTCCATTTTCATTTTCCCATTCAAAGTTACGAGCATCAAAGTGATACTGGCTAACAAATTCTTGTTCTCGTTTAAGATTCATTTTTCTCTCCCATTGCTACAATTTACTATGCAATTGTACCACATTTTTATCATTTCATCTAGTTTTCTAGGCTTTAGTCAATTCCAATTTCATCTTTAACAACAGCAGCAATCGTATCTACGTAGTAGTTAACTTCTTCTGTTGTTGGGGCTTCTGCCATGACACGCAAGAGGGGTTCTGTTCCACTTGGGCGGACAAGGATACGACCGTTCCCTGCCATTTCTTCTTCCATCTTTTCGATGATTGTCTTGATGGCTGGTACTTCCATAGCCTTTTCTTTCATGGCATTTTTCACTCGGATATTGACCAGTTTTTGTGGGTAAATCGTCACTTCTGATGCCAGTTGAGACAAGCTCTTGCCTGTTTCTTTCATGATTTTAGTCAATTGGACAGCTGATAATTGACCATCACCAGTTGTATTGTAATCCATTAAGATAACGTGACCAGACTGTTCACCACCAAGATTGTAGCCTGATTTTCTCATTTCTTCAACGACATAGCGGTCACCAACAGCAGTCACTGCCTTGTTAATACCGGCACTCTCCAAGGCCTTATGGAAGCCAAGGTTAGACATAACGGTTGTCACGATGGTGTTTTGAGCCAACTGGCCTTTTTCAGAAAGATATTTTCCGATGATGTACATGATCTTATCACCATCGACGATGTCACCATTTTCATCAACAGCAATCAAACGGTCACTATCTCCGTCAAAGGCCAAACCAATAGCTGACTGGCTTTCTTTGACCACTTCTTGAAGAGCTTCTGGATGTGTAGAACCCACATTCAAGTTGATATTCAGACCATCTGGTGTCTCCCCAATAACAGTTATTTGAGCCCCAAGGTCTGCAAAGATTTGACGAGCACTCGTAGACGCTGCACCGTTGGCTGTATCCAAGGCCACTTTCATTCCTTCAAGAGGAGTTCCAGTTGAAACAAGGTAGCCTTCATACTTACGTAAACCTTCTGGATAGTCCACTAAGGTTCCCAAGCCTTCGGCACTTGGACGAGGAAGGGTGTCTTCTGTAGCATCCAACAAGGCTTCGATTTCTGCTTCTTTTTCATCATCAAGTTTGAAGCCGTCCCCACCAAAGAATTTAATTCCATTATCAAGGGCTGGGTTGTGACTAGCGGAAATCATGACACCTGCACTGGCTCCCTCAGTTTTAACCAAGTAAGCTACTGCTGGTGTTGCAAGGACACCGAGTTTGTAGACGTGAATCCCTACAGAGAGGAGACCTGCCACTAAGGCAGATTCTAGCATTTCTCCTGAGATGCGTGTATCACGTCCTACAAAGACTTTAGGGGCTTCTGTTTCGTGTTGGCTAAGAACATAACCACCAAAACGTCCCAGTTTAAAGGCCAATTCTGGCGTCAGTTCTACGTTTGCTTCTCCACGGACTCCATCGGTCCCAAAATATTTACCCATTTTATTTATCATCCTTTTCTACTATTTTGTTTAGTCCTGTTTAGACGAGTCTGGTTTCGTTTCTGAACTCGTTGAAGACGAACTGCTGGTTGAAGAGCCCGTTGACGAGGTCGTTGACGAAGAACTCGAGCTAGACGATACTGTTTTTGTTGTAATTTTCATAGTTGTGTCAAACGGCATAATGACGCTTGGTAAGACATTTCCATTTTTATCGACTGCTTGTAGAGGAACAGAGGACGAGTAGTTTCTAGTTATCCGTTCACTCGTCGGTAAGATGGCAATGACACGATCTACTTTGGAGAGGGTTTCCTCATCACTAATAACCGTTACTTTTTCATCTGATACAGTAACTGTATCGATTTTCACGCGAGAATCAATCTGACTAGGATCAATCTCCGGCACAACAATGACATTGTCTCGTTTTGCTTTTTTACCAACCTTCACTGTTATCTTTTGCGGTGTCGCAACAGCCGTCAAACCACTCGGTAAATTTTCAATAGTCAGAGGAACTTCGATGGTTCCTACACTAGCATCAGAAAGATCAGCCGTCACCTTAAATTTGCGGGTACTTTCCTGCATCTCACTCGCTAAAGCAACTCTGTTTGAGCCTGTTAGAAAGACCGTCACCTCAGATGTAAAACCACTGATAAAATACTGATCACTGTCATACTGAATATCAATTGGGACATTAAGAACTGTGTTTGTATAAGTCTCCGTCCGCACCTGTCTGGCACTGTTGCTATTCTGATAGTTTGTCAATGTTGCATAGATAAAGAGAATGCAGGCGAAAAAGAAGGAAGAAATGATGTATAGACTATTTTTTCTCATGTTTCAATCCTCCTAGCAAGCGCTCTTTCAGACCTTGCTTTTTCTCTGATTTTGGAAGTAAGATTCTTCTTAACTCCGATTCAAACTCTTCCAAGGTCAAATCATGCTTAAAGACTCCATTATAGGTGATTGAGATTCCACCCGTTTCTTCCGAAACCACAAAGGTAAGAGCATCTGACACTTCCGACAAACCAATCGCCGCCCTGTGACGCGTTCCAAACTCCTTGGAAATCCCGGTATCTTCGGTCAGGGGTAGATAGGCTGAAGTGACGGCAATCCGGTCTTCCTTGATAATGACAGCACCATCATGCAAGGGAGTATTGGGAATAAAAATATTGATAAGCAATTCAGCCGAAATTTTAGCATCTAAAGGAATCCCTGTCGAGATGTATTCCTGCAAGGTTCTTACTCGCTGAACCACTACAAGCGCCCCAATCTTACGAGGACTCATGTATTCAACTGATTTCACAAATGCACGAACCATTTGCTCTTCCGCACTGATAGGGGCATTGGAAAAGAAATCAGTAGCCCGACCCAATCGCTCCAAACCAGTCCGAATCTCTGGTGAAAAGATAACCACTGCTGCAATCACCCCGTAGGTGATGATCTGATTGATCAACCAGGAAATAGTTGTTAAACCAATCATATTGGAAAGAATCTGGGCTAGAATAAAAACTAAGACTCCACGGACCAATATCATAATCTTGGTGCCTGCAATAGCTTTAGTAAAATGATATAAAATATAAGTCACAATGAGAATATCAATCAGATTGGTGACTATACTCCAAGGACTTGAAAACAAACTCGTCCAGTATTGTAAATTGGATAATTGTTGAAAATTCATCCTTGGCCTCCTCCCTGTCAAAACACTTTACTCATCATTATACCATTTTTTGCCCATTTTTTCCCTATCCTACCTCATTTTAAATTAAGCAAAATTATGATAAAATAAACTGACTAGAAAAAACGAAGGAGAAATCATGTCTCAACTCTATGATATTACCATTGTAGGTGGCGGTCCTGTCGGCCTCTTTGCTGCCTTTTACGCCCACCTACGCCAAGCCAAAGTCCAAATCATCGACTCTCTTCCCCAGCTCGGTGGTCAGCCTGCCATCCTCTACCCTGAAAAGCAAATCCTTGATGTGCCAGGTTTTCCAAATCTAACTGGAGAAGAGTTAACCAATCGCTTGATTGAACAGCTAAACGGCTTTGATACTCCTATTCATCTCAACGAAACCGTTCTTGAGATTGAAAAACAAGAAGAAGGCTTTGCCATTACAACCTCTAAAGGTAGCCACCTGACTAAAACAGTTATCATTGCCATGGGTGGTGGCGCCTTTAAACCGCGTCCGCTCGAATTGGAGAACGTTGAAGACTATGAAAATATCCACTACCACGTTTCCAATATCCAACAATACGCTGGCAAGAAAGTAACCATCCTTGGTGGGGGAGACTCAGCTGTGGACTGGGCTCTAGCTTTTGAAAAGATTGCCCCAACTACTCTCGTTCACCGCAGAGATAATTTCCGCGCCTTGGAACATAGTGTGCAAGCCCTGCAAGAATCGTCTGTAACCATTAAAACACCGTTCGTCCCTAGCCAACTTCTCGGAGATGGAAAAACACTCGACAAACTAGAAATCACCAAAGTCAAATCAGATGAAGCCGAAACTATCGAAGTAGACCATCTCTTTGTCAACTATGGTTTTAAATCATCTGTCGGAAATCTAAAAAAATGGGGTCTGGATCTCAACCGACACAAGATTATCGTCAATAGCAAGCAAGAATCCAGCCAAGCGGGTATTTACGCTATCGGAGACTGCTGCTACTACGAAGGAAAGATTGACTTGATTGCCACAGGACTTGGAGAAGCACCAACTGCTATTAACAATGCCATCAACTACATCGACCCTGACCAAAAAGTGCAACCAAAACACTCAACAAGTTTATAAGAAAACAACCACGGATTGAATAATCCGTGGTTTTATAATTCATCTGCAATCTTGTTTATTTTTCGGAGTCTGTGGTTGACGCCACTTTTGGTTAGGGGATTGCTCAGGCTATCTGCCAACTGCTGGATAGAGTAATCTGGGTGCTGGATTCGCAACTGAGCCACCTCTTGCAAATCCACGGGTAAATTTTCCAAACCCATTCTATCTTTGATTTTACTGATATTGTTGATAGTCTTCATACTAGCAGAAACCGTTCGAGCGATATTGGCTGTTTCAGCGTTATTGGCTCGATTGAGATCATTACGGGTTTCACGCAAAATCTTGACGCGCTCAAAATTATCACGCGCCAGCATGGCCCCAATCACGATCAAAAAATCCATGATGTCTTCTGCACGTTGGAGATAGGTAACTGCACCTTTCTTGCGCTCAATAACCTTGGCGTCCAGCAAAAACTGCTGAAGGAGAGAGGCCAGTCCTTGGGCATGGTCCAGATAAACAGAACTAATCTCCAACTGGTACTTGCCAGACTCAGGATCTCGGATGCTACCATTTGCCAGAAAGGCTCCACATAAGTAAGCACGTCCAGCCTCCTCATCTGCTAAGATATCGGGATCAATACCCGTCTCCAAACCAAAGAAGGAATCCGCAAGCCGCAAATCAGCTAAAAGCTCCTGCACCCTCTCATCTGTATAGACCGTATAGACACGATTCTTACGAAGATTGCTTCTCTGATGGTGTCGAATCTCAGACTTAATCTCATAAAAATGGAGAAAGGACTCATAAAGGTGCCGAGCTAACTTAGCATTTTCAGTTACAACTGACAAGGTCAAGCCTGAAGTCGAGAGACCGATACTGCCAGACATCTTGATAATAGCAGACAATTCATGACGGCTGAGATGGTGTTGACCAAGAATTTCCTCTTTTACTGCGACTGTAAAACTCATTTTCTCACCTGTATAATGCGCATCAATTCATCTACAATCAAATCGCCATCATGGAAGGCACCTCCATTTTCCAAACGAAGGAAGTTGGATGAAATCACACGAGGAACCTGCTTGCAAAGACCAGCAAAGTCATGCTCTACCTGAACCAAATATTCATCGAAACGGTTGGTATCCATGTATTCTCTAGGAACCTTCTCAATATTGACCAAGACTGTATCAATAAAAGGCCGACCTAGATGGCGATGGAGGACTTCCACGTGGTCACTGTCTGAAAAGTGCTCTGTTTCCCCACGCTGAGTCATGATATTGCAGACATAGGCGATTTCCGCCTTGGTTTCCAAGAGTGCTTGCCCAATCTCCTCAATGACAATATTTGGCAAAATTGATGTAAAGAGTGAACCAGGCCCCAAGACGATCATGTCACTCTCGAGAATAGTATTGACTACTCGACGGCTGGCTTGGGGTGTTTCATCATCCAAGGTATTGGTCACATAGACATGGTCGATCATGCCTGGATGATCTGCAATGTGGCTCTCACCCGCCACTTCTGAACCATCTTTAAAGACTGCATGCAAGGTCAAAGGCTGATCGCTTGATGGATAAATTTTTCCTGTTGTGTGGAAAAAGAGACTTAGCAGCTGCATGGCATTATAAGTGGACCCTTGCATTTCAGAAAGCCCTGCTATAATGATATTTCCTAGAGGATGACCCGCAAAAGCACCAGCGTCTTCTGAAAAACGGTACTGAAAAACCTTCTCATAAAACTTAGGCATATCCGACATAGCCACCAGAACATTACGAAGATCACCTGGTGGTGTCAGCTGTTGGATATTCTTTCTTAGTTCACCAGAAGAGCCACCATCATCAGCTACCGTTACGATGGCTGCGATATCAACATCCTTTTCTCGCAAACTTTTCAAAATGACGGGGATACCCGTTCCTCCACCAATCACCGTTATCTTTGGTTTTCTCATGAACGGTTTACCGTTTCCTTTCTTCTGTCTTTGTCACGATGGCTTTCATTGACAGGCCAATTTTTAGCAAGGTCCTCTGCGATTCGTTTGGCAAAGGCAACACTACGGTGCTGCCCACCTGTACATCCTACTGCAATGGTCAAGACGGACTTGCCTTCTTTTTTGTAACTTGGCAAAATGGGTTCAATCAAGGCGAGTAAGTGCTGATAGAAACTTTCAGACTCTTCATGATTCATCACATAGTCATAAACTGCTTGATCCTCACCTGTCTGATTACGGAGTTCAGGGAGGTAGTATGGATTTGGCAAGAAACGGACATCAAAGACCAAGTCTGCATCAATAGGGATACCATACTTGAATCCAAAAGACATGACTTCGATACGGAAAGACTGGGCTTGTTCTTGGTCTGAAAATTGCTCTGCAATGGTTTTACGAAGTTCACGCGGAGTGAGTTCTGTCGTATCCACCACATTTTGACTCATATTTTTCAAAGGTGCTAAGAGTTCACGTTCCAGCTTGATGCCATCTAAAATTCGACCATCTGCTGCTAGAGGGTGACTTCTTCTCGTTTCCTTATAGCGTGCCACCAATTCCTTATCTGCTGCGTCTAAAAAGAGGATTTTGAAGTCCAAATCGTCTTGGTTTTCCAATTCATCCAAAACTGCCTGAATCTCTGAAAAGAAGGAACGGCTACGCATGTCCACCACTAGTGCTAACTTATGGTCATCATCCTTGGTCTCAACCAACTGCAAGAACTTTGGCAAGAGGGCTGGTGGCATATTGTCAATAGTGAAATATCCCAAATCTTCGAAGGACTGAATGGCTACCGTTTTCCCTGCGCCACTCATCCCTGTCACAATCACCAAGTGAAGTTGTTTCTTTGTCATCTATCTCTCCTTATATTAAAAAAAGTTTGGCAGAGCCAAACTTCAACTAGCTTATCCAATCTCTGCGATTACTTCAATTTCGACTTTTACATCACGAGGAAGACGTGCAACCTCTACAGCTGAACGAGCTGGAAATTCCTCTTTAAAAGCGGTCTGGTAAACCTCGTTAAAAGGAACAAAATCGTTCATATCGCTCAAGAAGCAAGTTGTTTTGACAACGTGGTCAAAGTCTGTCCCCGCTTCAGCCAAAATAGCACCGATGTTTTTCAAAACTTGTTCGGTCTGTTCTTGAATCGTTTCTCCAACGATTTCCCCAGTTTCAGGAGACAGAGGAACTTGACCGCTAGCAAACAAAAGATTGCCAACGATTTTCCCTTGAACATAAGGTCCGATAGCCTTTGGTGCCTTATCTGTATGAATTGTTTTTGCCATTTCTTTCCCTCACAATTTTTCTAATATTGCATCCCAAGCCTGATCCATCCCTGCCTTGCTGACAGATGAAAAGAGGATGAAGTCGTCACTTGGGTCAAAGTTTAATTTCTTTTTGATTGCTGATTCGTGCTTATTCCACTTACCACGAGGAATCTTGTCCGCCTTGGTCGCAACGATGATAACCGGAATCTCATAATACTTGAGAAATTCGTACATCTGCACATCATCTGCTGATGGGTCATGGCGGAGGTCAACCAGACTGACCACCGCACGGAGATTTTCACGAGTTGTGAGGTACTCCTCAATCATGCGCCCCCATTTTTCACGTTCCTTTTTAGAAACGCGGGCATAGCCATAACCTGGTACATCCACAAAACGCATCTTGTCATCAATGTTGAAGAAGTTGAGTAACTGGGTCTTCCCAGGTTTTCCTGATGTACGAGCAAGATTTTTGCGGTTCAACATGGTGTTGATAAAGCTAGACTTGCCGACATTTGAACGCCCTGCAAGGGCAATCTCTGGCAGTTCATCCTGCGGATAGTGGGACTTGTTTGCCGCACTGAGCAGGATTTCAGCATTGTGTGTATTGATTTCCATAGTCACCTCTAGGCTGTTTCTAGAATGGGTTTTTCCGTTCCATCAACAGCTTCTTTTGTGATGCGGACCAATTTCACATTTTCCTGACTCGGTACTTCAAACATAACATCTAGCATGGTTTCTTCGATAATAGACCGAAGACCACGCGCACCAGTTTTGCGTTCGATAGCCTTATTGGCGATTTCTTGAAGGGCTTCATCTTCAAATTCCAACTCAACATCATCATAAGAAAGCAAGGTTTGGTATTGTTTCACCAAGGCATTTCTTGGCTCTTTCAAGATGCGAACCAAGTCATCGACCGTCAATTGCTCAAGAGCAGCAAAGACAGGCAAGCGTCCAATCAACTCAGGGATAATCCCAAATTTTTGAATATCTTCTGCGATGATTTCTTGCATGTAGGAGCTGTTTTCGTCAATCGCCTTGTTATTTTGGCCAAAACCGATGACTTTTTCTCCCAGACGTTGTTTAACTATTTCTTCGATGCCATCAAAGGCACCACCCACGATGAAGAGGATATTTTTGGTATCTACTTGAATCATCTCTTGTTGTGGATGTTTGCGTCCACCTTGAGGCGGTACGCTAGCAACGGTTCCCTCGATAATCTTGAGGAGAGCTTGTTGCACTCCTTCACCCGAAACATCACGTGTGATAGACACATTCTCGCTCTTCTTGGCAATCTTGTCAATTTCATCCACGTAAATAATCCCACGCTCTGCACGTTCGATGTTAAAGTCAGCAGCCTGCAGGAGTTTGAGGAGGATATTTTCCACATCCTCACCCACATACCCAGCCTCAGTCAGAGCTGTCGCATCTGCAATAGCAAAAGGCACGTTCAAGCTCTTAGCCAAAGTCTGAGCCAAGAAAGTTTTCCCTGAACCAGTTGGACCAATCATCAGGATATTTGACTTCTGCAAATCCACATCTTCTGACTCTTCACGCGTATCGTGGAAATTAATGCGTTTATAGTGATTGTATACAGCCACTGCCAAGGCACGTTTGGCACGATCTTGACCAATCACATAGTGGTTTAAGATATTGAGGAGTTCGATTGGTTTTGGTACTTCAGACAAGTCTGCCAAAACTTCCTCGGCCAACTCCTCCCGAATGATTTCCTGGGCCAATTCCACACATTCATTACAGATAAAGGCGTTGTTCCCAGCGATTATTTTCTTTACTTCTTCTTGGCTCTTGCCACAAAATGAGCAATAAACCATCATATCATTTTTCCTATTTGTAGGCATGATTTCCTTCCATTCTAATTTATCATTCTATCTAAAATAAGGTCATATAAAAAGCGTGGACACTGTTTACCAGATTGGTAAAAGCATTTAACCAGAGTAAGGCAGACAGTCCATAGCGCTTCTTACGAAAAGCCTGTGCTCCAGTCAAAATACAGATCACACACAAAAAAGCTGTAAAAAATCCAAATATACTGCGCTCCATTAGACTTCCTTTCTATCTCGGTATTCGATGGTAAAATCATAGTCGTTTTTCTCATCTCGGGTGTAAGATTTGCTTGCTACTGTCTCAAAACGAGACAAGTCAAACTCCTCAGGAAAATAGGTATCTCCCTCCACCTGAGCATGAATCTGCGTCACGATGATTTCATCTAAATAAGGCTCAAAAGCCTGAAAAATCTGCTTTCCGCCAATGATATAGAGATTTTTTTCCTGACTCTGATACCACGCTAAAACAGACTCCACATCTTGAAATACGAGCGCCCCATCTATGATTTCTTCGCTATTGCGCGTTAAAATCAGGGTTTGCCGTTTTGGAAGCAGACGACGTCCCATGCCATCAAAGGTCACTCGCCCCATCAGTATAGCATGATTTAAAGTTGTTTCCTTAAAATGTTGCAACTCTGCTGGCAAATGCCAAGGGAGACGATCTTCCTTCCCAATCACACCTTTTTCATCTTGGGCCCAAATGGCTATGATTTTCTTTGTCATGCTTCCGTCCTTTTTATTGATACTACTATTTTATCAAAATTCTCCCAAAAAGGCTGTTTTGAAACGCGCGCAAAAGAGAGAAAAGGAGCAGGCTTCATTCAGCCTGCTCCTCTCGTCCCTAGGATATATATTTTTTTGCTTCTGATTCGATTTTTTCAACCACTTCTTGGATACTTAGTCCAGTTGTGTCAAGGTAAACTGCATCCTCAGCCTGTTTGAGAGGTGAGGTTTCACGATGACTGTCCTTGTAGTCACGCGCAGCAATCTCTTCTTTCAACGTTTCCAAATCTGTCTCAATGCCTTTGGCAATATTTTCCTTGTAACGACGCTCTGCTCTTTCTTCAACAGAAGCCACTAAGAAAATCTTGAGTTCAGCTTGTGGTAAAACAACTGTCCCGATATCACGCCCATCCATAACGATACCACCTTGCTGAGCAATCTCTTGCTGGAGCGAAACCAGTTTTTCACGCACTTCAGGAATGGCAGCGATGCTTGAAACCTTGTTGGTCACTTCATTTTCACGAATCGGATGCGTAATATCAACATCTCCTACAAAAACAAGTTGCTCACCTGTTTCTGAACGACCAAAACTAATGGGGTGTTGGTTAAGAAGCTCAAGAAGTTGGTCTACATTTCCTGCATCCAACTGGTGCTTAAGCGCTATATAAGTCGCAGCACGGTACATAGCACCCGTATCGAGATAAGTGTAACCAAAATCTTTAGCGACAATCTTTGCGACCGTACTCTTACCACTCGAAGCTGGACCATCGATAGCAATTTGAATTGTCTTCATGACCGACTCCTATCTTGTCTTAATCACATCACCTGGGTTGGCAAACCAAGATCCAGATGACATGTGAGAAGGATTTAGGGCTTCTAGCTGGGCAATGGAAATCCCTGCACGTTGAGCAAGAGCTGCTTCTCCCTCTCCAGGTTGTACTGTAAGTGTTCCTTCACCCTCCGCATGTTCTTCCGAACTGCTCTCTGAAGGTGTTGATTCAGTAGAAGCTGTTTCCTCTACCTTGCTACTTGAAGATGATGATGCTTCCACTTTAGAACTTGCACTTGTAGAAGGAGACGATGCATCATAGAAGTCCTTCAAAGATGAAGTACGATTGCTTCCTCCGGTTGATAGGTAAATCAATACAACTACCATCGCTACAACAATTACAAAGAAGAGGCTAGCTAGAACCGTCAAGACACGATTCGCAACAACGCCTTTCCCTTTTTGTTTCCGGTGTCGACGCTCTGATCTTGTTTCTTCCTCATTGTTTTCGTAAATATCTTCTTGCCACGGTTCTTTTTCCATACCTTACTCCTTGTTTTTTTTACATTTTCTTATTACAATATAAATATGAAAGTCACACTTATACCCGAACGGTGCATCGCCTGCGGGCTTTGCCAAACCTATTCTGAACTCTTTGATTACCATGATAATGGAATCGTTCGATTTTACGATGATCCAGTTGAATTGCAAAGAGAAATCGCTGAGACCAGCGATGTTCTGGAGGCCATCAAAAATTGTCCTACAAGAGCACTTCTAAAAGATCCATCGTAGGAATCAGGGAATAAATATAATTGATTTTTTCTCATTTTTCCCACACCTACTAGTTTAGCATATTTCTAGGTAAAATTATAGTCTTTTTTGGTTATTTTTTCCTTCAATAATAGAAAGGTCACTTTTTTCTTTGACGAGATAGAGTGGTCTTTTTTTGGTCTCTAGATAGATCTTACTGATATACTTACCGAGAATCCCAATCGTCAGGAGCTGAATCCCTCCAAGAAAAAGAATGACAGCCATCAAAGAGGTCCAACCAGATGTGGGATTTCCCAAGATAAGAGTCCGAAACACTACAAAAACAGTCATCACAAAAGAAAGAAAACAAGATAGGAGTCCCGCTACAAAGGCTATACTCAAGGGAAAATCTGAAAAGTTAAGAATCCCTTCAATCGAGTAGAAAAAGAGTTGTCTAAAACTCCAACTGGTCTTGCCAGCCTGTCGTTCAACGTTTGGATAATCAAGATAGTGCGTTTTAAAACCCACCCAGGCAAAGAGTCCTTTAGAAAAACGATTGGACTCGGTCAGTGTTAAAATAGCATCTACCACAGACCTTCTCATCATGCGAAAATCACGGACACCTGAGGGCAAGGCCACTGGGCTAATTTTTTGCATGAGGCGGTAAAAGAGGTCAGCACAGAAACTGCGGAAAAAGGGTTCCCCCTCCCGACTAGTTCTCCGTGTCCCAACACAGTCTATATCTGCATTTTGGTCTAGTAAGGCTTTCATCTCAAGTAGCATACTAGGAGGATCCTGAAGGTCTGCATCCATCACGACCACCAGGTCTCCAGTTGCATGCTGCAAGCCTGCATACAGAGCTGCTTCTTTCCCAAAATTTCGCGAGAATGAGACATAACGTACCGCAGGATTTTGCATCCGATAGGCCTTCAAAAGCTCCAAGGTCCCATCACTTGAGCCATCGTCTACAAATACATATTCGACCTCTGCTCCCAATTCTGGAAGCAGTGCTTCAACAGACTGATAAAAAAGAGGAAGTACTTCCTCTTCGTTTAAACAAGGCACAATGATTGAAATCATCATCTTAGTCTTCAAATCCATTTGGATGCTTGCTTTGCCAACGCCATGCGTCTTCACACATTTGGGTGATGTCGAGTTCTGCTTCCCATCCGAGCTCTGCTTTGGCTTTTGCTGGGTCTGAGTAGCAGGCAGCTATATCACCTGGGCGGCGTTCTACGATGCGGTAAGGAATAGGACGTCCCACTGCTTTTTCCATATTTTGGATAATTTCAAGAACGGAGTAACCTTTCCCAGTTCCAAGGTTATAAATGTTAAGACCTGAACCTTTTTGGAGTTTTTTCAAAGCTGCAACGTGACCTTTAGCTAAATCGACAACGTGGATATAGTCACGAACCCCAGTTCCATCTTCTGTATCGTAATCATCTCCAAATACTTGCACTTGCTCTAGTTTGCCCACTGCTACTTGTGAAACATAAGGCAAGAGATTGTTTGGAATTCCGTTAGGATTTTCTCCCAAGTCTCCACTTTCATGCGCTCCGATTGGATTAAAGTAACGCAGCAAGACCACATTCCATTCTGAGTCTGCCTTGTAGATATCCGTCAAAATTTCCTCTAGCATGAGCTTAGTACGACCGTATGGATTGGTCACTGAAAGCGGAAAATCTTCTAAGATTGGAACTGTATGAGGGTCTCCGTAAACTGTCGCAGAAGAACTGAAGATGATGTTCTTACATTTATTTTCTTCCATAGCTTTCAAAAGACTAACAGTTCCTGCGATATTGTTGTCATAGTAGGCAAGAGGGATGCGGGTTGATTCGCCAACAGCCTTCAAACCAGCAAAGTGAATGACACCAGTCGGTTCTTCCTGCTTGAAAATATCTCTGAGAGTATTAGTATCACGGATATCTGCCTCATAGAAAGGAATCTCAACTCCTGTGATTCTTTCAACAACTTCTAAACTTTTACGATTGCTATTGACAAGATTATCCACCACAACGACTTGATGACCTGCTTGGATCAACTCAATAACAGTGTGGGTTCCGATAAATCCAGCACCACCAGTTACCAAAATCTTTTCTTGCATCTTTTTTCCTCGATTCTCGGATTATTTTTTCTTATTTTATCATTTTTGATAGGGAATGTCATTTGACATCCTAAACCACCTGCTAAAATTTTAGTAAAATGCTTATACTCTTCGAAAATCAAATTCAAACCACGTCAGCGTCGCCTTACCGTGGGTATGGTTACTGACTTCGTCAGTTCAATCCACAACCTCAAAACAGTGTTTTGAGCAGCCTGCGGCTAGCTTCCTAGTTTGTTCTTTGATTTTCATTGAGTATTATTCGCTTTTTACTCGTTTGACATAGTTTGTAATTGGGTAGTTTACTGGGTCCAAGGTCAACTCCTTGTCTTGGACCAGCTGGGCTAGATGGTAACCGATAATCGGACCAGTTGTGAGGCCTGATGAACCTAGACCGCTAGCCGCATAAACACCCGCTAAGCCTGGCACCTGTCCAAAGAAAGGGGAGAAATCACTGGTATAGGCGCGAATTCCTACACGCTCACCTGATGATTTCGCTTCTGCCAAGGCTGGATGGTATGGTAAGGCTGCATCCTCCATTTGTTGGAGCAAGGTTTCATCTACCGTCAAGTTAAATCCCATGTCGTTTTCATGGGTAGCGCCTAAGGACAATTTCCCACCTGCAAAAGGAATCAAATCCCACTCCCCTTCTGGCATGACAACAGGGTAAGTTTCCATATCTTTGGAAATCTGATAATCTCGGAGTTGCCCTTTCTGAGGACGAACATCCACATCATAACCCAAGGGTTCTAATATGTACCCCAGCCAAGCTCCCGTCGCCAAAATAACCTGATCAAACACCTCTTCATCAATCTGGTAACCTGATGCTAAAGGTGTCAGACTCACTTTTTCTTTGACCAGCTTGACTTGACTGGCTTCTAGCAGACGAGTCACTAAGAGTTGGCCATCTACTCTCGCCCCACCAGAAGCATAGAGCAGGTGGTCGAATCCCTGCAAGCCAGGGAATAATTCATTCGCAGACGTTTGGTCTAAAATGGCTAACTGACCTATCAAGGGAGATTCTTCTCTGCGCTGGAGAGCTAGTTCATAGAGTTCTTCCAACTTGGATTCATCCTTTTTCAAGAGAAAAACTCCCGAACGCTGGTAAAAGTCTATTTCCTGACCTGACTTTTCTAAATCGTCCAATAAATCCACATAAAAGTCAGCCCCCAAGCGCGCCATCTTATACCAGGCTTTATTGCGACGTTTGGAAAACCAAGGACTGATAATTCCCGCTGCTGCCTTGGTTGCCTGACCTTGGCCATGGTCAAAAACAGTCACCTCTAAATCTGCTTCTTTGGAGAGGTAGTAGGCAGCTGTCGCCCCCACAATCCCTGCTCCGATAATGGCAACTTTTTTCATTGTCTTCACTTTCTAACTAGATATGGTGGAAAGGATTGGTCGATGCTTGGCTAGGTATGATATCAATGGTCCAATCCTTTTCTGCCTTCCATTGATTAAGGAGGTCAGCAATTTTTTCGACAAAAAGAATTTCGATATAGTGGCCCGGGTCCAGCGCCAACAAGCCATCAGACAGCATATCCTGAGCTGTGTGGTAATAGATATCGCCAGTGATATAGACATCTGCTCCCTTAGCTAAAGCATCCTTATAGAAAGATTGACCACTACCGCCACAGATAGCCACTATTGAAATGGGCTTCTGCAAATCACTCTCTTGATAATGAACCATTCGAAGACTATCTAGATCAAAGACTTGCTTGACATGCTGGGCCAATTCCCCAAAGGTCTGAGGCTGAATATTTCCAATACGACCAATCCCACGTTCTGGACCTGTTTCCTGAAGATAAGTTGTCTCCTCAATACCTAGCATCTGGCAGAACCAGTCATTGAGGCCATTTTCAACGATATCAATATTGGTATGGCTGACATAAACTGCGATGTCATGCTTGATGAGGTCGATGTAAATCTGATTTTGCGGACGGCTGGCTACCAAGTCCTTGATGGGACGAAAGATAGGCGCGTGCTTAACGATAATCAAGTTCACACCCTTTTCAATGGCTTCAGCAACCGTCTCTTCTCGAATATCCAGAGCAACCATGACCCTTTGGATATCCTTGTCTAAAGTACCGATTTGCAGGCCACGACTGTCTCCCTCCATGGAAAATTCCTGAGGACAAAAGTCTTCATAACGTTTAATCACTTCACTTGCTAGCATGGAGTACCTCCTTGATGGCTTGAATTTTATGAGCTAGAACTTGACGTTCTGCTAGATTTTTTTCTGGGATTTGACTGAGGGCAAATTCTAGCTTAGTTGCTTCTTTTTGCCACTTTTGAACAAAGACTGGACTGATCTCTTTGGACAAGAAAGGACCAAAGCGAAGGTCACTGGCTGATAACTTCATTTGTCCCGCTTCCACCACCAAAATCTCGTAGAATTTGCCAGCTTCTTCTAGGATGCTTTCTGCTACGATCTGGAAACCGTGGTCTTGCAACCAGATACGCAAGTCGTCTTCACGATTATTGGGTTGGAGGATTAAACGTTCTACACTCGCAAGTTTATCCAATCCTTCTTCTAATATGGTCGCAATCAAACGCCCTCCCATACCAGCAATGGTGATAACCGATACTTGGTCTTCCTCTTCAAAGGCTGCCAAGCCATTGGCTAAACGAACCTGGATTTTCTCCTTTAACCCGTGACTTTCAACATTCTTAACCGCAGACTGGTAGGGTCCTTCTACGACCTCACCAGCAATAGCACGCTCAATTTTCCCTTTTTCTACCAACTCAATAGGCAGATAAGCATGGTCACTCCCCACATCTAGTAAAATAGCTCCCTGTGGTACAAAAGACGCCACCAATTCTAATCTCTTTGAAATCATCTTCTCTCACTTTCCAAAACTCTATTACCTCTTATTATACCATATTTCAGCTAGCAATCTTTCACCTAAAAAGACCGCAATCCACAGATTGCAGCCTTTCTTTATTTTCTGGCTTGGTAACGACTAGTCAAGATGAAAATCACGGTAAATACCAGCATCATGGCCCCATAAACAGGCAACGTTTGTCCTGTCAAGGTTGAAATTTCAAGCAACTTTTGGATCATTGGGAAAAGAGCTGTGGCTAGGAAACCACCTACTGACCAGACAACCAAGAGGACACGCCAGAGGGTAAATGGCATGCAAGCTCTAAATACGGATAAGAAACCAATTGACCCAAGGAGATAATAGAGTAGGGTTGAGATTTCTAACTCAGACCAACCTTGACTCGCTCCAAATATTTTCACAAAGAGAACGCTGAACACGACCATGAGTGCGCTTGGTAGGGCGCGAAGCATGGATCTTCTGAGGAAGTTTGGTTCAACAGGCTTGATATTTCGCTCAAAAGTCAGAACGAATGGTGGGAACCCTTCCACAAATTGGTCGATCATGGTAATCTGGATTGGAATGAAGGGGAAAATCAAGATCCATTCAGACCGCCCTAGTAAAACACTAGCAATACAAATCACCGCGAGCAAGAAGGAATAAATCGTCTTAATCAAGAAAATCGGTGCAATGTGGGCAATGTTATTAACCACGCGACGACCTTCAAAGAGAATCTCAGGAACATCATTAAAGTCTGAGTTCAAGAGAACCAGATTGGCAATCTGACGAGTCGCAGGATCTCCCTCAGCCATCACGATAGAGCAGTCTGCTTCACGAAGGGCCAGAATATCATTGACACCGTCCCCTGTCATAGCCGTTGTATGACCCGCTTTTTTCAGGGTTTGGATGATGAGTTTCTTTTGATGAGGGGAAACACGTCCGAAAATAGCTGTCTCTTCAGCCATGGCAATCAATTCCTCATCCGTGATTTTTGAACAATCTACATAGCTGTGATAGTCTGCAAAACCAGCTTTCTGGGCAATGCTGGAAACCGTGACTGGATTATCACCAGAGATAATCTTGAGGCCCACTTCTTGAGAACGGAGATAGTCTAGCGTCTCTGCTGCTCCCTCTCGAATAGGATCCAAGATCTCCAGCAGTGCCAAGGCTTGAATATCAGATGGTTTTTGTGGCTTGTGGTGGTCTAGTTTTTCTTGGCTGAGAGCCAAGACCAAGACACGTGACCCTCTCTCTAGGGCCTCTCTGGCTTCAGGGACTTCAGAGTCCAACAACATCTCAGGCGCCCCTAAAAAAACCGTCCCCAGACCTTCTAACTCCATAGCTCCCCACTTACGGTCGCTTGAGAAAGGAAGATTCGAAAGCATAGGATAAGCAACTTCTCCCACAAAACGCTGGCGAATAGCCTGGGCTGTTGGATTTTTATCCTCACTGTGAGCTATGTAGCTGGTCAAAATGCTGGCAATCGCATGCTCACCATACTCTTCAGTCAAAGGAATAACTGCCTCCACCTGCATCTTTCCTTGGGTGATGGTTCCCGTCTTGTCCAGACAGAGCATATCCACGCGCGCCAAGGTCTCGACAGAGTACATCTCCTGCACCAATACCTTTTTCAAGCCCAGCTTGATCACCGCAGTCAAGAGCGAAGTGATGGTCAAAAGGGCGATTCCCTTGGGCAACATACCCAAAAGGGCTGTTGACGAATTTACAACGGATGACTTGAGGGATAGGCCTTTTAACATCAAGGCTTCTAGCAAGAGAGCTAGACCAAAGGGAATGATAATCTTCCCAGTAAAACCAGCTAGCTTGTCCAGCGATTTCATGATACGGGAGTTGATCGGTTTCACTGTCTTAGCTTCCAGCATGAGTTTGGAAGCATAGTTGTCTGCCCCGACATGGTGAACTTGAGCCAAAACTGCGCCACTGGCTAGGAAACTCCCTGATAAAAGCAAGGCATCCACTTCTTTTTGAACCAAATCACTCTCACCCGTCAACATAGCTTCATTGACTTCCGCAAATCCTTCCAGAACCAGAGCATCACTAGGGATTTGCTCTCCAGCAGACAGACGAATGACATCTCCTAGAACCAACTCTTCTGGATCGAGAGCAACTTCTTGACCATCACGGATGGTTTTGACCTTTTCCTTGGTCATGAGATTGAGCTTGTCCACCATGTGTTTGGCCCGTAGCTCAGTCACAATCCCAGAAAAAGCGTTAAAGCAGATAACGGCAAAGAAAACCAGATTGCTCCAAGCCTGTACAAAGGCAAGCGCTAGGGCAATAACAAAGTTTAATGCGTTAAAAAGTGTAAAAACATTTCGTTTGATGATTTGCCAAGTACTGGTACTGGCTGAAGCGGTAAAGTCATTGACCAAACCTTGAGCCTGTCTTTCCTTGACTTCTCTTTGGGTTAATCCCATAATCTTATTTTTATCCATAAATTCTATCATATCATTTTTTTTAAAAGAATTCTAATTCCATCTAAAACTGTTGGCTGATAACTGAAAAAGTTTGCCAGTAGTCTTTTGATAAGGTATAATAATAAAAGCAATACAATCGAAGGAGATCTCATGTTTTATACTTATTTGCGTGGACTAGTCATGCTGATCTTGTGGTCCATCAATGGCAATGCCCACTATCACAATACTGATAAAATCCCTAGCCGAGACGAAAACTATATCCTCGTCGCTCCTCACCGTACCTGGTGGGATCCTGTTTACATGGCCTTTGCGACCAAGCCAAAACAGTTCATCTTTATGGCCAAAAAAGAGCTGTTTAACAACCGTATCTTTGGCTGGTGGATCCGTATGTGTGGCGCCTTTCCTATCGACCGAGAAAAACCTAATGCCTCTGCCATCAAGTACCCTATCAACGTCCTCAAAAAAAGCGACCGCTCTCTCATCATGTTTCCAAGTGGGAGCCGTCACTCAAATGATGTCAAGGGTGGAGTTGCCTTGATTGCAAAAATGGCTAAGGTTCGCATCATGCCTGTTACCTATACCGGTCCCATGACCTTGAAAGGCTTAGTCAGCCGTGAACGTGTGGATATGAACTTTGGAAATCCTATCGATATCTCAGATATCAAGAAAATGAATGATGAAGGAATCGAAATGGTTGCAGACCGTATCCAAGCAGAATTCCAACGTTTGGATGAAGAAACCAAACAATGGCACAACAATCAAAAACCAAATCCACTCTGGTGGTTTGTCCGCATCCCTGCCCTCATCCTTGCTGTGGTTGTTGGTATCCTAACAATCATCTTTACCTTCATTGCAAGCTTTATCTGGAATCCAGATAAGAAGAGAGAGTCTCTTGGTTAAAAAATACAATTATCCCTTAGCTTTTGCCAAGGGATATTTCTTTTATTCGATTTTCCATTTTTGGGACAACCAGTTGGAAAAGGCTAGAAATCGCTCAGCAACTTGCTCATGATGCCCAAAAGGATCAAAAACAAACTGACCAGTCAGATAACGTTTCTGAAGACTGGTATGGATCTGCTCAGCATAGGCTGGTGCTTGAGCCAAGCGATTGGTATGATGGGCTCCTTCTGTTTGGCCATTCTGTAAATACAGCAAACAATCTAAATTTTTCACCTTTTCTTCCTTGCAATAAGTCACAAAATCAGGATACCAAAAGGAACCACAGATAGAGAAGACACAGGAGACCTTGTCAAAGCTGAAAAGACTGTATACTGCCACCAAACCACCTAGTGAGTAACCTCCATAAGCAAGGCGATTTTTGTCCAGGCGATAAAGCGACTGCAACTTGTCTAAAAGATCTCCAAATAAATGACTATGATAGGCATTTGCCTGACCGCCAAAATCTGGAGCCCCCTCTCTCAGAGCAACTGCCTTCCATGGAGTGTAGTCGCCTAGGCGATTTTTAGAGGTCAAGCCCACTAAAATCACAGATTCTGAAAGGGAAGATAGAAAATCCAAGTTTCCATCATTCAAGAGAATAGCTGGATAGGTTTGGTTAGGATCATAGGTCGAAGGAAGGCTGATCTTAACTTGAATCCCTTCCCAATCAAACTCATTATTTATTGATAAAGTCATTGATTTTCTCAAGGGAATCAATCACTGCTGGACCATAGTCCATCAACTCATCGTAAGAAATGGTCATGATTTTTTGATTCTTAATTGCAGGAACATTTTCCAAAACTTCATTTGCCTTCATCAACTCTACTGCGTTGGCATCCAATTTTTTGTTGCGGTCACTAGTTACATAGATAATCAACTCCGGATCCATTGACACGAGATTTTCCAAGGTCAAGCCTGATGTTCCCGTTGCAACGTTGGTATAACCAAGTTGATTCAACAAGCTTTCTTGCAAAGCAGACTTGTAGGCACCAAAGGTTTCATCATTATAAGCAACCATAATCAAAGCCTTTTTCTTTTCACCTTGGCTTGTCGGGTTTGCTTTCTTAACAGCGTCAATTTTAGCTTGTAATTGGGCTGCGTATTCATTAGCCTTGTCCTGAACATTGAAAATCATTCCAAGATTTTTGACATCTTCTACGATATTTCCCAAATCTTGCTGAATCGTTGAGAGAGAAGCTTTTTGCGTATAGACTGGGATTTTGTTTTCATTCCAAGCGCTAACTGTTCCCAAGGATTTTTCTGAAAACATCATGTTTCGACCCATCACCGCATCTGGCTCATAAGAAAGGACTGTCTCTTGTGAGACTGTTTTTTTATCCCCAATTTGAGGAATGGTCGCAATAGCATCCTTGTATTTGTCCGTCACAGCATTGTCAGGGTTGAGCATGCCAGCAATTTTATCCTTCAAGCCTAACTCCAATAAGATTTCAGTGGTTGAAAGATTGTTGGTGATAACTTTTTCAGGTGCCTTGTCAAAGACTTGTTCGACTTCATTTCCCTTAGCATCATAGGTCTTGACCGTGAGTGGATAAGTCGTCTCTGTGCTGGCCTTTTGACTTGTTTCTGTGCTAGACTGTGTGGTAGCTTTTTCTGTAGTAGTGTTACCACAAGCTGCCATGGTTAGGGTAGCTACTGTTACGAGTAAAATGCTTAGTGTTTTTTTCATCTTGTTTTCCTTTTCATTCTTATAAATAGTGAATCATGGCTTGCTGATCCTCGGTCCAAGTAACCTGACTTTGAACTCCATATACAGTTTGCAATGACTCAGGAGTGATGGTCTCCTTTGGAGTCCCTTGGTAAAGGATTTCCCCCTCTTTCATCAGATAGAGATAATCCGAATAGCGACAAGCAAGTTGAATATCATGTAGGACAGCTAGAACATTGACCTTGAGATTCTTCACAATGGCCAACAAGTCTAACTGGTACTTGATATCCAGGTGATTAGTGGGTTCATCCAGGAGCAAGAGAGTCGGTTCTTGCGCCAAGGCGCGTGCCAACAAGACTCTCTGTTTCTCGCCCCCTGACAAGGACGAATAGAGACGAGTTTTCTTCTCAAGCATATCCACCTTGACGAGGGCATCTTGAACGAGGACATAATCTCTTTCCTTTTCTTTCTGTAGAAAAGAGAGATGGGGAGTTCTGCCCAGCAAGACGATTTCCTCAACTGTACAATCAAACTGCAATTGATTAAACTGGGTGACGACCGCCATTTTCTTGGCTGTTTCTTTGAGTGACCAATGATCCAGCGGCTTTCCATCTAGGCTTATCAAGCCTTTGTCCGCCCTTTCCTGACGATAGAGGAGTTTAAGCAGGCTGGTTTTTCCACTTCCATTTGGTCCTAGTATCGTATGAAATTGATGCCCCTCAACCGTAAGAGAAACTCCTTTGAGGATTTTTTTCTCTCCTAGTCCAAAGTGGACATCCTGACAAATCAAGTCCATATCAGGTCCTCACCTCCCTTCGCCTACCTCCAACAATGTAGATAAAGAAGGGAGCACCTACTAAGGCTGTGAAAATACCAATCGGAAGCTCGGCATTTGGAATGATGACACGAGAAAGTACATCTGCCCAGACCACAAAGAGGGCACCCAGTAAAGTCGCAACGGGAAAAAGTCTCCTGTAATTCGTTCCTACTAACCCTCGAGCTAAATGGGGAGTAATCAGACCGACAAATCCAATAATCCCACAAGTTGCCACTAAGACTGCTGTCAGCACAGCCACCATGGTCACATAAAGATACCAATAAAAGCGTAAGGGAATCCCCAACGTTAAAGCAGCCTCATCTCCCATCATCATCGCATTAAAAACACGATACTGAGTAGCGAAAAATAGAAAGGCCAATCCTACTACTATAGTTGGCAAGAATAAGTCAGACCAGGTAGTCCCGGCAAGCGAGCCCATGGTCCAAAACTTAATGGTCATCACACTGTCCGCATTAGCGCCGACTGAGATAATAAAGTTGGAAAATGCGAGAAAGAGAGCATTGACCACCGTTCCTGATAAGATCAGACTAGAAGTCGTCATCCTGCCCTGCATAGAGGCAATAATGAGGACAGCGATTGTTGCCAAAATAGCTCCAAGAAAAGCTCCAAGGCTAATCACCACTTTTAAACCTAGAATAATGCTCAAGGTCGCACCCAGAGTCGCACCCGCAGAGATTCCTAAGACATAGGGCTCAGCAATGGGATTGTTCACTGTGGACTGCATCACACTTCCACACATTGAAAGACCAGCCCCTACTATCAAGCCTAACAATACTCGGGGGAATCTCATGTTCCATACAATGGCAAGAGTGGACTTGGAAACCTCTCCTATCTCAAGAGGAAACCCCAACCTGCTCAAAATAATCCGATAGGTATCGCCTAGATCAATCGCAACGGATCCCATAGAAACAGCTAGAAAGAAGGAAATCCCTAAAATACCTAGCAAAATACCTAAAAGTAACACAAATTGCAGGTCCCGTCGGCTTCCAGAAAATTTGGAAAGCATGCAAACCTCCTTTGATAGAATCTTAAAAATTTAGAAAATTCTCATAAAAAGTATACCATATTTCTACTAGATGAACAAGGATAGAGACATACATAGAAAAAGCCCTCTGAAATCAGAGAGCTGATTTGAGCCCGGGATAAAATCCTAGTGAAACAAAAAAATCTACACGATCAGAAAAGTCTCTATCGTGCCATTTTCATACATGATGTATAGTCCAAGTAGAATGAATACTATGGGCACAATGATTCGCTCGTATTTTTCAATTGTCTCGAATATTAACGGAATAGAGGATAACACCCGACTAATCTCGCAAAAGATAATTATGCCGATTACAAACACAAGCAACGCCACGAGGGTCTGTGACCAATCTAACGAAGCAAAATAAGGTATATAGATACCTAAATTATCTCCGCCAGACGCAATTGTCAGCAATGTAACTGTCCAAAACAGTTGATTTGCCTTGCTTTGTTCTAATCTTTCAATAATTTCTTCCTCTTCTTCCTCACCTTCTCCAACAATTGCAAAGCGAATCCCTAAATAGATAGGGATTAAACCAAGCAATCCAACCATCCATTCTTCAGGCACGAAATTAACGACATAAGCAGCAACTAAACTCGCCCCTACAAGTAAGCCTGTTCCTAGATATTGCCCCGCATAAATATGCCATTTCTGTTTATTCTGTGATAGCTGTGCAAATAAAATAATTAAAATAATTAAATAATCGATACTGGTGGAAATATAAACACCAATAGCAGATATGATTGTCTGTCCCATAAAAACCTCCTGTATTAGTTAGTAATAAATCAGCAGATTTTAGGAGAGCACAGACACATTAATTTAGCTATCGCTAGTGGGTAATGTCGAACGTAGGAAAGCATTTTACTCCTCCTCAAAACGTAGTTACAAAGTAATTTCTAACTGGAATTCGGTGACTACTTCCATGTAAAGTATAACATACTATACTTTACTTCGTAAAGTGTGGGCTCTCCGAGGGGGCTTGCAGACAGTTACTCGGCTTGAAAAGCCGAGTAACTGCGCACCTTCATGGTGTCATTAGCTGATACCATTTGAGGTTTTTGTAGTCACTCAGCAGATAGTAGGAATTTTCCGTCTTGTTTTTGTAGTCTCCAAAATTGTGACCGATAAAACCTCAATAAAAAAGCCCTCTGAATATCAGAGAGCTTGATTTGAGCTCGGGCTATAATCCTAGTGAAAAAGATGAAACTCCTTGTGTTCATCGAACACTGTGTCCTTTCCCTATTTTCATACGGATTTTTGGCGCCCTTAGCATCATAATTCTTGCTGGATAAAACGTTTATAGACTAGGCGACGAGGCGAAGATTGTACAAAAATGTTCGTGAAACAAAAAATCTCCCCGAAGGGAGATGATCTGGTTTATTTTACCTTACAGTGCTAGGAACCGTAACCGAAGATAATACTTGAGTATATCGAGGTAAGGTGACAACGCAATATAAGTGGAAAATAAAGCAGATTAACGACGAAGTCCAAGAGAGTTGATCAACTCACGGTAACGGTTAACGTCGTTTTTACGCAAGTATGCAAGCAAGTTACGACGGCGACCGATTTTCTTCATCAATCCACGGTAAGTAGCGTGGTCTTTTTTGTGTTGTTTGATGTGTTCGTTAAGGTGGTTGATTTCCCAAGTAAGGACAGCAACTTGAACCTCTACTGAACCTGTATCACCTTCGTGACGTGCATATTGTGCGATGATTTCATTTTTTTTCTCTTTTGAGATTGCCATGATGTTTCTCCTTTTTATTTGGCTTCATCCGAGTGACAGGTTGGCATGCCTGCAACCAAGAAGAAGTTATTTGTCTTTACGACAGTTCTTATTCTACCAAGAAGCAGGGACTTTGTCAACTGATTTACTGTTTAAAACCGTGAATTACTCTACTGATTTCAGAGCTTCAAGCATATCCACTTTTCTTACAATTAAGTCACTCTTTACTATCATTATAAGGCTTTTTCAACTAGTTGAGAACTAGAAGCAAAAACAAAAAACCTAGGAATCCTAGGCTTTCTGTTTATAAATTATTTTCCAAGGTAGTATTCAGAAACTACATTCAATTTTTCGTCAAATTCGAATACCAATGGCGGGAAGTTAGGGATTTCCACGTCCATGATTTCATCATCTGACAAGCGTTTGATGTGTTTTACAAGGGCACGGATTGAGTTACCGTGAGCTCCTACGAATACGTTTTTACCATCTTTAAGTGCTGGAGCGATTTTGTCTTCCCAGAATGGAAGGGCACGTTCCAAAGTCACTTTCAAGTTTTCAGCATCTGGGATAACTGAGTCGTCAAGTGAAGCGTAACGACGGTCAGTGTGTGCTGAATGCTCATCATCACGATCCATGTTTGGAGGCAATACATCGTATGAACGACGCCAGATGTGAACTTGCTCATCACCAAATTGTTCAGCAGCTTCAGCTTTGTTTTTACCAGTCAAACCACCATAGTGACGTTCGTTCAATCGCCATGATTTTTCAACTGGAACCCACAATTGGTCAGAAGCTTCAAGAGCCAAGTTTGTTGTTTTGATCGCACGTTTCAATACTGAAGTGTAAGCTTGGTCAAATTCGATACCAGCTTCTTTGATCAATTTACCAGCGTCAATCGCTTGTTGTGTTCCTTTTTCAGACAAATCAACATCAGCCCAACCAGTGAAAAGGTTAGCTTTGTTCCATTCAGACTCACCGTGGCGAGCAAAAACCAATTTTACCATTAGATGGATTCTCCTTTTATTTTTCGAGGTTGCCCTCGTTTATCTATTCTATTTTACACAATTTTTCACAAAAAAGCTAGTTAAAATCAACTAAAAAGAGAGAACAGTGTCCTCTCATCTAGTTATTATTAATTCGCGATATTCAATCAAGAAACGATTGCAATTATTTGTTATTTAAAGCATCAACTATACGATCAGTATTCTTAGTTACATTAGTATCATTGTAACGATTATGAATTAGACCTTCAATTGTTTCTTTGCAATTTTCAAGATTAGCTTTTTCAAATACTACCACACTGACAACATGTGTTCCACCAGAAGTAAGATGCAAAACTAGTAGAGTCTGAAAAGCGCTTAGCACTGTTAATACATCATAAGCCGCTAATATCAATCCTCCGATAAATGAATTTTGCATCATTGAAAGGCCAATAAGAGCGAAAATTATACCCCAAGCAAATGATTTGAAATCAAGACGAAATGAACTATCTACACTTGCAACATGATCAACAGGAATTGTTTTATTTTGAGAACCCAGTGGAATAACTTTTAAAATAGTATTAGGGTTAGAAGTTTTTATAAAGACTCCCTCTAAAGTAATGGAAGCTTTTAAATAGAATGTTAAATACGATGTAATGAAAGATTGTTTCATAATATTCTCCTTTTATTTTTTCAAGTTGTATTACATCATGTTTTCTTATAAAAAAAGCATTTTGCTAACATATTCTTTCGCCAGATAATTCTTTAAATAAAAAACAACCCTCAAACGGGTTGTTTCACTAGACTATCAGACAAGGCCACGGACTTCTTTTAAAAATTTAGAAAAAGTAACAGCACCTTTAATGATTAGAAATCCTCCTATCCACTCGGTCGCTGAAAGAAATCCCAGCACGCCACCAATGATAAATAAAATAGAAGGCAGCTTTCGAAGTTGTTGATCTTCTTCGAAATAGATTAGCATAAAGGTTCCTAATGCAATTATCAAAATCTTAAAAAATGTCAGGAGCAGGGAAAAGGCAACCGTGACAACCAGCATTTTTGAAGGTTCTTTATAGATGATGGCCCCAGTATAGGATAGCAAAAATCGTAGGACAGGTCCCAAAAGCAAGGTTATACCTGCCAGCATGCCCAGTCTCCAATTGAGTCGAACCAATCTATCTCTCTCCATAAAAACCTCCTTCTCTCGTAGCTATCATTCTACCATATTTGCTCTAGAAACAAAAGACCTTCTCCGTCACAAACAAATCGCCTACCAGCTTTCAAACAGCCGGACATAAAAAGAGAAGATCTGTCGATCCTCCCTTTTCATTTTCTACCCCTTATTTCTTAAAAATAGAGGTTCTGAAGTCGTTTGTTTGGTCAAGATAGGCCTTAAAGATTGCTCTCTTCAACTTATGAACGGCACTATCATACTCTGGATTATAGTTGCTCCAACGAGGACTTACAGCATCCTTGAGAACAGCTTGATCCATGAGGGCTTGCAATTCACTCACTTGATTGATGGTCTCTGTCGTATAGTTTGGCCATGGTTTTGTCGGATCTTTAAAGGTCACTTGTTTCAAGTTTTTAAACTGATCCACACGTTCTTTGTACATGGCTTTCTTAAAGGCAGCCCAAGATGCATACCTGCCTTCAAACACCTTGTCCAATACAAGTTCATCTGTCACCAATCCGCGTTCTTTACCATAGAGATTGATGGTTTTACCTTTTTGTTTGGCAACTTCTTCGTATTGGTTTGAGATATAAGGTACCATTCCATTCTTAAAGCCTTTGGCAGCCAAAAGTTCGTAAGCGATCCGACGTCCCATAAGGTCCCCTGGCGTGCCTTTCTCACTGCTGAGAGCTGAAAAGATTGGGGCAAAGAGTTTAATCGTATAGTAGCCATTTCGTTCATAGTCGCCAGACTGGTACTCACGAGCTGATAAGATGTTATGGTCAATCAAACTTTCAAAACTATTCAGGTTTCGAGCCTCTGCTTCTGTCAATTCTTTGACTACGTTAGTGGCGTAAACCTCATTTCCATCTGCTGGATCTTTCACATACTTGTTCTCAATTTTTCTGAGAGCCGCCATTTTCTGGTAAACATTTAGTTTGTTAACGATTGATTGCCCTTCGAGGTATTCCAGCATGTAGATAAGATCAAACATGTTGTGGACATAGTTCTGAAGATCTGTTGCGTTTTGGAATCTCTCTGTCGGATCCAAGACTTGCAGACGGGAGCCCTCTGTACTATCTGATTTTGAGTGTCTCAAGATAGAATTGATGGTAATGGTTGAGTCACTTGGTTGGTCAGGGGCTTGCAATAAGCCTTTTGCGAAGAACTCTGGTCCCAAGCCACTTCTTCGACCATAGCCGCCAAGGTAGATATCCTGATCGGAATCATGGGTCATTTCATGGGTATAAGTAATGGCTCCATCCTTGTCCAACATACGGTAAGACATATAGTAGACGCCATCCCCTGTTGCGTAAGCTCCATGCTGGTTGTGTACTACCTTATTGCCAACTGGGCCAAAGAAGTTCTTCATGGCTGGATTGGAACTATCAAACTTAGCCTCCACTGTAGCTTTTCCAGAGGTTGTGTCATCGCCAAACTTATAAGCATCATAAAGCAAGATGGTACGATAGAGTTTTTCACGTGACTGTTCATCTAAAATGCGATACCAATAATCGTAGTGATCTCGCTGACGTTTGGCTGTTTCACGCGCATTTTCTTCAACAAAATCATTGAGAGCCTTGCCCGCTTGATACTCGCTATTGCGGTAGCGATCATAAGCTCCAAATCCTAGACTAGACATAGTTGAGATGACAAAGACTGATTTCTCTGGCAAGGTTAAGAGAGGCAAGACCATATTGCGGTATTTCCATGTGGCACTAGTAATGCGGTCATAAACACCGATAGAATACTTGGTGCCAGCTTGTCCTTGCTTCGTTTTCACCTCTTCGATAGTGGATTTTTCTTCGACAATGTAAGCCTTGGTCTCTGATTTAAACCAGTCATTGTTACTTGTATTTGGTAAAAAGACTTTTCGGTAATTTTCTAGCGTGCTAAACAAATCTGTCGTTCCATGATTGTTGGCAAGACTGATGCCATAAGTATCAACATTATTCTTAGCTAGAAGGTTGTTAAAGCCAGATTTACCTAACTCAATCAGAGTATCTAGTGGTGAAGCATTTCCCTTACCAAAGAAGTCCAGGTGGTACAAGACCAAGTCTTTAATATTCACCTGACCATAGCTGAAGTTGTACCAACGCTCCAGATATGTCAAACCAAGTAGCAAGGCTTCTTTGTTGCGCTTGATTTTATCTACAAGATAGCCTATGGTAACTGGGTTGTCACCAGCCAGTCCGGCATCTGCTGACAAGAGTTTCTTCAAACTGTCTTCCAGATGTTGTTTTGTTTTGGCGAACTGGTCTTCTAGATAGAGCTCAGTCTGCTTGACGTTTGGAGAAATACCAAGTGTCTTTCTAATTCCTTCTGAGTGGTAATCAACATTTTGTAAGTCAGGTAAGACTTGCTTGATGATAGAGCTTTGGTCATACAAGAATTGGTTTGGCGTATAGAGAAGACCCGTATTGCCTAGACTATATTCTGCTAATTTGGCAAAATCAGCCTGGTACTTGAGATCGATTTTCTCAGATGAATGGTCCTTGTAGTGCAGCAAGAGTTTGTTTGCAGTCTGTTTGTTTGAAACAATGTCTGTGATGACTTGGTTATCCTTCATCATAACTGCTGACAAGAGTTCTTTTTGATATAAGCTACTGCTTTCTTTTACTAGATTTCCATATTTGACGATGGTTGCCTTATTGTAGAAAGGTAACAATTTTTCAATGTTCTTATAAGCCAAAGCTCGCTTAGCTTGATAATGGGCCACCTTAGAAAAGTCACTGTCTTTTTTGCCACTTGTTGAGAGGGGCTCCACTGTTGGTAGAGTGAGAGGATTGATGGCTGCTTTCTTGCTTTCAATCTGGGAAGCATCTAGCATTGTTCCTCTTTCTTCAAAGGATTCCTTGCTGACGACCTCATCCTTGACTAAGGTGACATTGTAGACTCTGTTGGCCTTGCTGCTGAATGTGTCCTTCACCCTCATTCCATTATAGTGGTAACCGGTAATGGCATTTCCGTTGGTTACATTGACATCACTGAGAACATTGGTCAATCTTCCAGCATGCTGTTCCTCATTAGTTTTTCGATCCCACAAATAGCCTGCTACTCCCGCGACTCTACCAAAGTGCTTGGCATTGTTAATATCGCCTTCAGCATAGCTATCTTGGATTTGTGCATCCTGATCTACTAGACCTGCAAGACCACCCACTGTCTGATCTGAACTATTTGTGTTGGACGAAATGGCTACTGTCGCTTTTGACTTAGTAAGTAAAGCCTTGTCACCTGTCAAATGACCAACCAAACCACCGATATTGTAGGCAGCAGTCGTTTCATAAGTGTTGATAATTCTTCCCTTGAAACTGCTCTCTGTGATGCTTGATTGCTCAGCCTTAGCTAGCAAACCACCGATACCACGTTCACCAGCGAGAACACCATCGACGTGAACTTGCTGAATCTTTGTGTTATTCTGGGCTTCATAGGCCAGTGAACCAATATCATCTTTCCCTGAAATGGAGATATTTTTCAGACTCAATTTTTCTACTCTAGCGCCACTCAAGGTTTCAAAAAGAGGCTTTTTCAAGTTGTAAATAGCATACTGCTTGCCATCTTTTTCACCGATCAACTGACCAGTAAAGGTACCCTTGATGTAGGACTTTTCATCAGGACCCAACTCCACTTCGTTGGCGTTCAAGCTAGCTGCTAAATGATAGATTCCAGAAAGATTCTGGTTGATAGCTTTGACGAGGTTGCTAAAGGAAGTAAAGGTTGTCGTTTCCTCTGTAGCCTTCTTAGCTAGGTAGAAGCTGAAATTATCGACATATTTATTTTCTAGCTCTTGCTGGAGTTTCTCAGCCTTGGCTGTGATTTTATAAACTGGCTGCCCATTTTTTATTTCAGCCGTTATTGAAGCGACTGGTAGATAGACATCTTTAAATGACGAAGATTTAACCTTGACAAAGTAAGTGTCTGTATTCTTTGGAACACTGTCTAAAGAAACATGTTGTTTGTAAGTACCATTGGTCTGACTATACAACTCCAAATCCGAAACGTTTCTTAGCTCAAGCGTCTTCTCTGGGTCTTTTTCTTTTGGTTTTTCTGTCGGAGTTTCCGGTTTTACTTGCTCGGTATTGCCAGTATATTCTGGAAGAGGAGCAATTTGTTCGGGTTCAACAATGGCTCCAGCTTGGGTACCTTTATACTCTGGAAGGGAAGACTGTGTATCTGGTTCGACGATGGCACCTGATTGAGTATCTGTATATTCTGGTTTTTCAGCTATCTCAGGGTCAACAATCGCTCCCGCTTGAGTTCCTGTATACTCTTGTGTTGGTGGCACCTGTTCAGGCTCTACGATTGCTCCAGACTGCTCGCCTGTATAGGATGGTTTCTCAGTCGTTTCTGGATCCACCAAAGCCCCTGACTGGACACCCCCAACCTCTGGTTCAACTTGTTCTGGCTCGACGATAGCACCAGCTTGGGTTCCCTGATACTCAGGTAGCGGAGCAACTTGCTCTGGTTCAACGACTGCTCCTGCTTGGGTGCCAGTATATTCTGGTTTTTCAGCTGTTTCAGGGGCAACAACCGCTCCCGCTTGCGTGCCTGTATATTCTGGCAATGGAGCCTGCATCTCAGGCTCTCCTTTTCTTGCAGACTGAGGTGCTTTACTCGGAGCAACTGCCTTCTTAGTCCCTTTTTCTACTATACGTGGCAAGGCTTCTTCTACCTTGGTCGAGAGAACTTCTCGGGAAATTTCTTGGTTTTCAACAGTGAAAATGCGAACGACTTCAACCTTCTTCCCAACATGACCTTCTTGTTTGACACGAATGGTTCCCTCTGCTAGTTCGGGATTTTCTTGAACCACTTCTGGAACATCTAGTTTGGTTACAATTTCTTGGTCTTTGTATAGGAGCTCTGGTTTGTTCACGCGACCAGCCAAGACTTCGTCTTGAGGATCTACACTAGCAATACCAGACGGCTTTTGATTGGATGAATCTTGAGAAGGGATTGGCTTCTCAGCAGGGCTTGTTGGAGTTGGAGCTTTCTGCTCATCCCCTGCCCTTTGGCCACCTTCATTGGTCTGAAAATGAGGCTGAACCGTGTAGTCTAGTTTCTGACCTCTAGTAGCAGTTTCTTGCAGACTAGAGTCCTTGTCTTGCTTAATATAGCCTAGGTAAGTATAACCCGATAGGGTGCGTGGCAAAGGCAGACTATCTCCTTGGGATAATTGGTATTCCTGATTGTATTGTAGCAAAAGCTGATTTTCGATAGCCTGAACCGAAGAAGCCAAACCACTGCCCATCCCTGTTACTAAAATCACATTCAAGAGGGCTTTCTTCTTGCCTTTCTTTTTCGATACAACAAAAATAAGAAGGCCAATCGAAGCCAGGGCTCCACCAGTTAAAACACTAGTAATGCTATTCTGCCCACCTGTATTGGGCAACTGACCTAGCTGGGCTTTCTCATCCATACGGTAGACTAGAAAATAGGTGCTCTCACTATCTTCCGCAATTTTAGGAATATCCTTGACAATCAAGTCTTTTTCTTGCCCACTCAGCTCTGTATCCGTAACATATTTGTAGTGAACAGCTACATTTTCTTGAGCAAATACGGTTCCACTACTAGCAATGGACACAAAAAATAGGCTTGAAATCGAAGCTGACACAAGTCCAATTGCTAATTTTCGTAAGGAGAAACGATGCTGCTTCTCTCCAAAAAACTTTTTCATTCTAAATCCTCTCAACTTTTACCCTCTATCTAGAAAATAACTAGCATTATATTTTGATATAGGTATTTTACATCCATCATTATACTATAAAAATACTTCCTTGTCTCCAATAAATACTCTAGATTTTACGATTATTAAAGCTTATTTATCCTGTCAAATTTACCCCTGCTTGATGACAAAAAAGAAGGCTAATCGCCTTCTCTTATTTGAAAATAATCCTAACAAAAAGTCATTATTCTTGAATCTCGAATTTTTTCAAAATTCCAAAATAGAGGGATCCACCAATGATTGTCAGAATTCCTCCTACCCAGCCCAAGAATGGGATCAATCCAACAGAACCACCCACGATAAACAAAACAGACGGTGCTGGCGTCACACGCTCATCGTCCTTGTAATAGACAATAGACACAATTCCTAAAACCAAGACAGCAATTTTCACCAATGAAAAAATAATTATAAAAATCCTCAATATACTATCTGTTGCATCAGGGTCTTCCGTCACTGCAGCAACCCCGACAGCTATCATAAACATAACAAGAGGCGCCAACAGTAAAACAATACCTGCGATAAGACCAAAAATCGCATTTACGCGAGCAAGTGTATTTGTTTTCATCTGAATCTCCTTAAAAATTTTTCAGCTATCATTTTATCATATTTTCATGAAAAATAAAAGAAATTTCAAAATGAGGATACTAGATGGTGAATGATTTCAAATTTCTAAACAGACATTTCGAGCAAGAAATATATCATGTATCAATTTGTTTGTAAATTCATTCGTTTTTAGTAGTAAGCTAGTAATTTTCATAGAAAAAAGAAGATCACTTGGATCTTCTTTTTTCGTGTCTGTTTTTGCAAGAGACTTATCTTTCAAAGATAGACTGTCTGAAGTCGTCTGTGGCACGTAGATAAGCATTGAAAATACGATACTTGAGTTGGGCGACACTGCTCTTAGAGCTGTCTGATAAGGCACGATCAATGTTCTTAGCTGAGGCATCCGCTAGTACTGCTAAGTACATATAATCTTGTAATTCCTCATAAGAAGAAATCGTAATTTGTCGTTTGCTATCTAGTTTTCCTGCTTCAAACTCGATGGTGATTGGACGAAGGAATGTTTGCGCCTTGTTGTATCTCTCATTCAACATAGCTTTCTTCAAATCTTTCCATGATTCATACTGACTACCATAGAGATTTTTGAAAACCAAATCATCTCCAACTACTCCGACATCTCCTCTGTTCCAGATTGAGTAGGTCTTATTACCTTCTTTGAGGGCTTGACCAGCGTATTGGCCAGATACATATGGGACAAATCCTTGTTGGTAACCCTTGTCTCCGAGCAATTCATAAGCTCTACGGCGGAACATAAGTCCCCCAGGTGCACCAGTTGGATTGTCCAGAGCTGCATAGAAGGAAGCAAACATATTGATGACATAGTAGCCATTTCGTCCAAAGTTAGCTCTATCCCAACCATCGCGACGACCAATGATATTATGATCAACCAAATCATCAACAGATTTTAGTTTGGCTGCTTCTTCGGCAGTTATAGGGACAATTCGATCATCAGCGTGAGCTTGTTTACCATAAGAAGTTTTTTCAAAGTTATAATTTTCAGCCTTACGGTACCATTTCATTTTCTGTTGATCAGTTAGAACTCCAGTAACAATATCCCCTTCTACATAATCCAGAAGGTTCAGTACGTCAAAGACTCCATGCATGTAGTCGCGAAGAGCATCTGCTGAGGAGAATCGGGCAACAGGATCATAGGTATGGTAACGTGTGGTCGAATCTTTATCTCCTTGATAGAAGCTATTGAGAACGAGACCTTTTTCGCTAACATTGGTTACAGACTCTAACATTCCTGTAGCAAAGCTCTCAGGTCCTTCACCCTCACGACGACCATGTCCTTCAAAATAGACAGAACCGTCCGAGTTGTGGGTCATTTCATGGGTATAGACCATGGTACCAGAAGCTCCCAGCATCTGGTCATAGACGTAGAAGACTTCATAACCATTAGCAAAGGCCCCTAGTCCATTGTCTCCGTGATACTTCCCAGCAGGACCAAAGAAATTGTACATAGCAACAGAGGTCTTATCATTACGCGGAGCCCAATATTGCTGGCCTTTATCATTGTAAACAAAGAAACCGTCTGTAACGATCACCCGTCTGAATAAAGTGTCTTTCCTGTTTGGACTTAAAATGTTGTACCACATGTCATAGTGGTTTCGTTGCCATTCAGCTGATTGATCCACAAGTTTTTCAACGTGTCGATGGAGTTCCTCGCCTGAGAGAACTCTGCCACCTTCTTTCCTGTAGCTTCCAAAGCTACCAAAGGCAATGGTCGACATATTGCTGATGATAAAGACATCTCTTTCAGGTAAGGTTAGAAGTTGGAGGACCATTTGCTTGAAGCCCCAATCTCCCTGAGTCAGTCTGTCATAGACCTTGATTGTATACTTACTCTTACGATCTGCATTGTCCTGTTTAGCCTGAATTTCTGGCAGACTTGAACGAGCTTCTACGATATAAGCCTTGGTATTTTCCTTGAACCACTCACTGTTGGTTTTATTTGGCAAGAAGAGTTCACGCAGACTTTCTAAGTATGTAAAGAGGTCTCCTTTGCCTTTTTCCTTGGCTAGGGATTGTCGGTAGGCATTGAAGTTGTTTTGTGCTCGAAGATTGCCCATTCCAGAGTTACCGAGAGCGATAATGGTATCAAGTGTCGAAGCGGCTTGATTACCGAAGAAATCAAACTTATAGGCATTAAGGTCCTTGGTGTTGAAAGTTCCGTAATTGACATTGTACCAACGGTTGAGATAGGTCAGGCCAAGCATGAAGGCTTCTTTGTTCTGCAGAATCTTTTGGCTAATCGCATCCGCTACAGCAGGGCCTAGGGTGTTGATCGACTTGTCAACTGAAAGCACCTTGAGGAGTTCCTGACCTAGTTCGGCTTTGGTTTGTTCAAAGGCTTTTTCCAGATAAAGATCATCCAAGGAAGCTGTTTCACCAATTCCCAGTACCTTACGCACTGCAGTTGAGTCATAAGTCACAGCTTTGAGTTCATCCAAGACATTCTCTTTAATGATCTGATAGTCAGATAAGAAGGCCTCTGGAGTATAGAGCAAATTCTTATCAGCGATGCTATATTCTGCAATCTGGCCATTGGCAAAATCACCCTTGTAGGTCAGGTCAAGATAAGCGATCGTCTTATCTGCATAATGCAGCATCAGTCTATTGATTTCACCCTTATGACTGTTGATATCCGTTATCAGTGTCCCATCTTTCATCGGAACCACATCTAGCAGGGCTACTTTGTTGAGTTTATCATCTTCAGCTAATTGGTTGGCTGTATGAACGATAAAGTCTTTGTTGTAGAATGGTAATAGTTTTTCTACATTTTCGTAGGCTTGCTTTCTGGACTCCTGAGCTCCCCTCACTCGACTATAGTCTGTTTGATGCTGGTAAGCTTGCTGCAATGGCTCCTGGTCTGTCAAGTTTGAAGTGATTCCAAAGGACTGACGTTTGGCTTGCGCATCGGCCTCTGAAATAGAACGGACAAAACGCTCATCTTTTCGATTTGCTGTAGTCCCCTCAAGAACATAAGAGTCCCGAACAGAAGCCTCAGGATAGGGATCTCCTGTCATCGCATGACCATTTTGAACCTTGACACTGGTCAAGATATTTCGGACCTGTCCATTGTTCCAAGTAGACCCGATTGCTCCACCGACTTGGCCAGAATGACCTCCATTTTGGATAGAACCAGACACATAAGAAGTTTCTAATCTAGCTCCATTCTGCAAACGACCGATCAATCCTCCAACACGCTGGTCTCCATTTCGACCCGTTACTTGGATAGATACATCCGCCTGACTCTTCTGCGCCAGTGATTGGTTGCCGTGGAAATTACCGACCAGGCCACCAATATTGTACTCCTGCCCCCCATCTTGGGTGCTGGTGATAGACCCTTTAAAGGCAACATTGGTTAGTTTTGTGTTTTGGGCAACTCCTACGAGTCCACCGATATGTTTGTTCCCAGATAGACTACCACTTACAGAAACATCCGTAATCGTTGCATTTTGAGCATTGCTAGCCAAGGCCCCTATAGAATCCTTGCCTGTCACTGCAGCCGATTTCAAGGTCAGTTGCTGGATGGTGGCATTTTTCAAGGTTGCAAAGAGCGGTTTTGCCAAGTTGTAGATGGTATAATCTTTGCCATCCACTCGGCTAGTTAGGCTACCTGAAAATTCTTCTGGTACATAGCTTGTCGCAGACTGTTCCAACTGGAGTTCATCTGCTGAAACATCCGCTCCTAGTTTGAAGTTTCCAGTCGGGTTTGACTTCATAGCCTCTATGAGCGCTTTGAAAGACGTATAGACACCTTCTTGGCTAAGAGGCGTTTTCGGCAGTTCAAAAGAGTAATCTGGACGATAATGACCCCCTTCTCCCTCGACGAGCTGATTAGCTGATACCGTTACGGAATAGGCATTGCCCTTATCTGTAATCTTAGAAACTGGTAAGAGCATATCCTTGAACTTGTCTGACTGAATGCGGACATAGTAGTTGTCCAAATCAGACGGCACTTCCGACAGGGATAGGTAACGTCGGTAGTGACTACCATCTTTACCGTACAGTTCGATGCGGTCAATGTCTTTGATTTCAACCTTCTTATAATCTAGCTGAACTGGACGTTGATCCTCTATACTAGTTTGTTCCCCTTGACCTAGGTCATATTTCATGACGGTTTTGAGGGTATAAGGAGTATAGTAGTCCAAGTCATCAAATGTCAATTTTTGAGCGAGGTCCACAAGATCGACTTCCTTGATTAACGTTTCACCCTTGTATAGCTGCGCTTTGGCTGATTGATAGCTAGCTGTAGCATCCGTCAAGTGATAGCTAAGAGAAACTTGGCGTTTGTCTTCTTCCTTCTCGACACGGACTAGAGAGAGGGTTGGTTTTCTCTTGACACCATCCAGAGCTTGACGAGCGGCCTCGAGATCCGTCCGAACTTGATCGACCAAGGCTTGATTGGCGAAAGGATTGTCCAAAACGAGCTTGGCCTGATCTAGAGCACGACGATAGCGGAGTTTGGCTTGTTCATCAGCATACTGGTAAGCAACTGTAGACTGAGTCACATCCTTCATGTCAAATTCAACTCCAAGAGTTTTCTTATCAACAGGTTGACCGTCTAGGTTTTTCTTAGCAGTTTCAAGAGCCTTTTTCAAAGAATCAACCTGTTCTTGACTAGCATGAGATGCCTCAAAGAGAGCTTGGGCATTTGCGACTGCCTGTTTATAAGACTCCTGATCTGCAGTGGTATCATTGAAATACTGATGCGTTTTCTGGATGCTCTCAGCTTCTTCCACTAATTGGTGTAAGGGTTCGAGGTCGAGGGTTCCTTTTTCTGGTTCCACAGGAGCGTGATCCGCATTTGTAGAAATTGGTTTTGTACCGACTTTGATAATCTGAGGAACTGCTTCTTTTGTGATAGTGTTAGAGATTTCCTCTGTATTTTCGACTTTTCCATCTACTAAATACTGACGAGTCACAATCGTACGCACGCCCTCTTGACCTGCTTGACTAACTTCTCTTTGCCCCAATGGCAGGTCTGCACTTTCCACTTCCTTGGTTGGATAGGGTTCAGCCACTGTTGTGGTAACGTCCTTTTCTTCAACGTTTAAGCTTGGAACTTCATTTACAGGAGCGTCTGTTGGTTTCTCGCTAACAGGAGCTGTTCCGACCGTTACGATCTCTGAAACTGCTGGAGTTGTCACTTCGTTAGAGATTTCCTGGCTTCTCTCTACTTTGCCATCTACTAAATACTGACGAGTCACAATCGTACGGACGCCATCTTGACCAGCTTGGGTTATCTTGGTCTGACCAACTGGCAAGCTATCACTCTCTACTCGTTCTCGAGTGTAGGGTTCTGCTACCGTCGTAGTAACATCTTTTTCTTCAACGTTTAAGCTTGGAACTTCATTTATTGGGGCGTCTGTTGGTTTCTCGCTAACAGGGCCTGTTCCAACTGTTACGATTTCTGAGACCGCTGGAGTCGTCACTTCGTTAGAGAGTTCCTGGCTTCTCTCTACTTTTCCATCTACCATGTACTGACGGGTGACGATTGTACGGACGCCATCTTGACCAGCTTGGGTTATCTTGGTCTGGCCAACTGGTAAGCTATCACTCTCTACTCGTTCTCGAGTGTAGGGTTCTGCTACCGTCGTAGTAACATCCTTTTCCTCAACCTCTAGACTTGGAACTTCATTTACAGGAGCGTCTGTTGGTTTCTCGCTAACAGGGCCTGTTCCAACTGTTACGATTTCTGATACTGCTGGAGTTGTCACTTCGTTAGAGAGTTCCTGGCTTCTCTCTACTTTTCCATTTACCATGTACTGACGGGTGACGATTGTACGCACTCCATCTTGACCAGCTTGAGTTATCTTGATTTGGCCAACTGGCAAGCTATCACTCTCTACTCGTTCTCGAGTGTAGGGTTCAGCCACTGTTGTGGTAACATCTTTTTCTTCAACGTTTAAGCTTGGAACTTCATTTATTGGAGCGTCTGTTGGTTTCTCGCTAACGGACTCCCCTGGGCTTGGTTTTGTAGGAGAAGGGATCTTGCTTCCGACTTTTCTAATCTCAGAAGTCGGCTCAGTCGTTACCTGATTGGAAACCTCCTCTGTATGGATCACCTGACCATTTAAAAAGTAGCTGCGGGTCACGATGGTACGACTACCATTTTTCCCTGCCTGAATCACCTCAGTTTGACCTTGCGGCAAATCATCCGCCTCTACTTCCACCACTTGGAAAGGAATAATCTCTGTACGACTGGTATCTTTACTATCAACCTTTAACTCTGGTTGTTCAAATACAGGAGCATCACTTGGTTTCTGAGAACGATACTCTTCCTGCGCTTGGCTTCCGTTCGAAGTTTGGACTGGAGTATCAATAGGAGCCGAATGATTCAACTCTTTCTTGCCATCAACTGGAGAGTTTACTTCTTTTTGAGATTTCAAATACCCTACATATTGGTAGCCTTCAATCGTAAGTGGGGATTGCAATGTTTCCCCGACCTGTACAGTCAATTCCTGATTATAGTCTGCCAGCATTTGATTTGTCAAAGCCAAGGAAGTTGGCGCAATCAGCTGACTTCCTAGACTGGTCAAAAGCATGAATGAAGCAAGTTTCTTGCGATCATCTCTGCCCAGTTTAATCGCTACGACCAGTAGCACAATGCCTGCCCCTGCTGCAATTGAGCTAATGAGTTGGCTGTGACCAGTTGCAGGCAGCTGTCTCGTCGGACGATAAATCAAATAGTAAGTATCATCTGTTTCCTCAGCAAACTGTGGCAATTCTTTGACTACCAATTGCTTTTCTTGGTCCGTGAGCTCACTTTCTGTCACATACTTATAGTGAATCTGTTTTGTGACGGATGGCGTCTGTTCACTGGCTGCTACACTTGCAAGAGAACCTCCTCCACTAAAAAGGTAGAAAACCCCTACCAAAGCAGAAACTAAACCAACCGAAACTTTTCTCAATGAAAAACGTTGGTGCTTTTCTCCTAAATAACTTCTTTTCATTTCTAATCTTTCCTTCATCATGATTTGAATCCCCTCTATTCTACCGAAATTTACTAGATTATTCAATTTATTTGCTATAAATAATAGCCACAAAAAACTGCTAATCTTTTCAGTTCATTTACGCTGTCAAAATCCTTATCTTATCAGGTCTTGAATGCACAAACAAGATCATGGAGAAACCACAGAAAAATTCCTAGGTAGCCTTAAACCTAGGAATTTTCAAATTTTAATCAAACAGAATCGTTTCCTTATTTCTTGAAAATAGACTGTCTGAAGTCGTCTGTCTCACGAAGATAAGCGTTGTAAATCTTCTTCTTGAGCAGGTTAACCCAGCTAGCTTCGACACGGCTAGTAGCATTGGTAATGTTGCGTACATCCTCTGCCACGGCTGCGTCCATCAACTGCTGCATCTCTGCATAAGAACGAATGGTTACTTTCTTGGTACTGTTTGGATTTTTAAGCTCGTACTCAATGGTAATTGGCTTCAGCTTGGTCAGCTGATCAATTCGCTCCTTGTACATGGCCTTCTTGAAGGCTACCCAAGAGGTGTATTCACCCTTGAATACATTTTCCAAGACTTTCTGGTCTGTCACGAGACCAACATCTCTTCCGGACCATCCGTCCCACGTTTTCATCCCTTCATCAAAGGCTTCCTGAGAGTACTGACCGGAAACATAAGGGACAAATCCGTCATGATAGCCCTTGGCTGCCAGTAATTCATAGGCTGTGCGACGGAACATAACGTCACCAGGTGCTCCATTTGGATTGCTCAAGGCTGAGTAAATTGGTGAGAAGAGGCTGAGACTGAGGTAGCCATTTCGACCATATTTCCCACTTTCCTTGTTCTCCCGACGAGTGATCACATCATTTTCAATCAGGGAATCAAAGGTCTTCAGCTGCTTGATTTCTTCAGCAGTGAAGCTTCGCGTCTGGTTACCAGCGTGGGTCTCCTTACCATACTTATCTGTAATATAGTAATTCTCCATCTTCCTGAACCACTGTAACTTGGCAGCATCACTCTGCTTCAGCATAGAAGTACCTTCTAGATAGTCCAAGGTGTAGATCATGTCAAACATACCATGAACATAGTGTTGCAGATCTGCTGCATTTTTAACACGCTCCTTGAAATTATAGGTATGCATACGTGTCTTAGAATCCTTGTCCACCTTGAAGAGAGTATTGAGCGTAATAGTTGGTTCATCTGCGCTCGGCGAAGATTGCAAGAGTCCCCGAGCATAGAGTTCCGCACCCAAGCCCTCACGACGGCCATAACCTTCAAAGTAAATTGCACCGTCAGAATTATGGGTCATCTCATGCGTGTAGACTGAGTTTCCATAGTCTTCTAACAATCGTGCTCTATCAAAATGGGTAACACTTCCCGTAGCATAGGCATTGTAACCCTTGCTTGGATACCACTTGCCAGCTGGTCCAAAGAATTCCTGCATAGCCTGTGATTTTTTGTCATTAGCTGGAGCCCAGTAGCTTTGTCCTGCTTTATCAGTCAAGAAGAACCCATCATAAACCAGAACAGAACGGAAGAGCTTGTCCTTGCTTTCTGGATTCAGAATCTTATACCAGAAATCATAGTGGTCGCGCTGGTATTCAGCTGTTTTTCTCACTCTGTCTTCGACATATTCAACTAGTTCTGCGTCTGTACGCACTCTGTTATTGGCATCCAGGCGGTAGCGATCATAAGCTCCCATAGAGAGGGTAGACATATTAGAGATGGCATAGACACCCTTCTCCGTCATGGTCAAGAGTGGCAGGAGCATGCCCTTGTGTTCCCAATTATCTGCTGTAATCTTGTCATAAACACCGACAGAGTACTTGCTCTTGCCCTCGGCTGCGTCCTGAAGCTGTCTCGCTTCTGCTACATCGGACTTAGCCTCAACGATGTAGGCTTTTGTATTGGTCTTGAGCCATTCATTATTGGTCTTGTATGGTAGGAAGAGCTGACGGTAGCCTTCAAGGTAATTGAAGAGTCCTCGCTTGCCAGTTGCTTCAGAGAGCGAATTATCATATGCTGTATAGTTGTTCTTAGCCTTGAGATTCTCAAGTCCTGATTTCCCTAAAGCAATGATTGTATCAAGAACCGAAACGTCATTCTTACCATAGAAATCCATCTTGTAAGCCGATAGGTCCTTAACATTAAAGTTGTCATAGTTGATATTATACCAACGGTTAAGGTAAGTCAAACCTAATAGGAAAGCTTCTTTATCAGCAAGAATCTTCTTAACAAGATAATCCTTAACTACTTCACCTTCAGTATTGATAGCCTTATCCATAGCTAGCACTTTTCGAAGCTCACCTGATAGCTTACTTTTCACCTGCGTAAATGCGGTGTCTAAGTATAGTTCATCCAAAGAAGTATCTGCTGCTACTCCGAGAGCTGTACGCATAGCTGGCGAATCAAGAACGACCTTGTTCAGCTCTGGCAACACTTGATTTAGAATGCTAGTATAATCTGATACAAAGGCTTCTGGAGTATAAAGAAGGTCTAACCCCTTGATACTATACTCAGCAATACCTTGGTTGACGAAATCTCCCTGATAAGATATTTCTAGGTAGTCAATGGTATTGTCCATGTAGTGCAGCATCAAACGATTGATTGCTGTTTTATTGCCATGGATATCAGTGATAATCTGGTCACCCTTCATCGGAACAACATCCAGTAGGTACTCCTTGTTCAACTTATGCTCTTTCGGAATCTTGTTCGCAAACGAAACAATGGTTTCTTTATTGTAGAAAGGAAGCAGTTTCTCCATATTTGCGTAAGAATATCCGCGGTCGAATTGAACATTTTTTTCCTCACCATAGTCGACAAAACGCGTATTTAGATTCGTGTCATCTAGGCTAGTCGTGATGTCCATAGCAGTCAGTTTTTCTTCCATTTCTTCTTGAGTAATTGTAGAAGTAACAAACTGATCGTTTTTCAAGGTTTCACTCTTAGCAACTTTATATGCTTGCGTAATGCGGTCGTTTTTGTAGCCCTGATCCCCAGAAATACTGTAAACATTTGTACCGCTAACATTACTGATCACATTATCAACTAAACCATTAAAGTAGTTCGAGCCGACCACTCCACCGATTTGACCGTTAGTGGTTGCATTATATACTTTTCCTGTCACATAAGATTTGGTAATTCGAGCATTGTTTTCTAGACGTCCAACCAAACCACCGATACGTTGTTCATTTGATCGTGCACCACTTATAATCGTTACATCTGCTTTACTTTGGCTAAGAAGAGATTCTCCTCCTTTAAGGCTTGAAACCAAACCACCTACGTTATAGGCTTTGATGTGTTGACTGTTAGATAGGATGGTACCCGTAAAGGAACTATTTGTAATCTTCGTATTGGTTCCATTAACTACTAGACCCGCTACGTTAGAGGCGTTTCCTACTACCGATACTCTCCCCTGAACAGAAACATCTGTGATTCGCGCATTCTCCGCATTACGTGCCAGCGCAGCCGAGTCATAGGTACCCACGATATTCACATCTTTAAAGTCGATATTGGTAATAGAAGATCCGTTCTTGAGGTTTTCAAATAAAGGTTTGGCTAGATTATAAATGGCGTATTGCTTACCATTATGACTACCTGTCAGGCTACCTGTGAAGTTCCCTTTGAGGTAGACATAATCTGCAGGTGCAAGACTAACCTCACTAGCATCCAAATCAGCTCCCAACACATAATTTCCTGCCATATTTCGCTTCATAGCGTCTACCAATCTAGCAAAGCTAGTGTAGACATTTTGCTGGCTTGGGACTGCCTTACTGATGTAGAAGTCGTGCCCAGACTTATAGCCCGTTTCACTTTCTTGGACGAGTTCAGGAAGGGTTACATTAACCTTATAGACTGCCTTGCCATCTTTCTCTGCTTCAGAAATGCTGTGAACTGGTAGGAGAATTTCCTTGGATTCGCTTGATTTGATCTTGACGAAGTAAGTAGACAGATCCGTAGGCATAGAGTTCATCGATACAAAGCGCTTGTATTGGTCGTTTTCTTTATGATAAAACTCAACGGAATCAATATCACGGAAGGCAATCTTCTTGTATTCTAGCTCAAAGTTACGACTGTCTGTTTCAAACTCAGTAAAGCTACCATTATCCAATTCATAAGTCAACTTAGTTTTTAGAGTGTAGCCTGTGTAGTAGTCTAAGTCGCCAATTTTCAAGCTGCCAGCAAAGTTGGTAATTGGAAGAGTGCGAATCAGCTGGTCTCCCTGGTACAATTCTGCAGTCGCTAAACGGAAGGACTGGGTCTGGTCTTCCAATCTATATTGAACCGTCACCGACTTATCATCAGTATTCTCAGTCAGACTTAGAATTGAAACAGTCGGCTTGACTTTAGGCACTCCATTTAGTGCTTCTTTGGCTGCTGTCAGACTAACAAGAGCTTGGTTGACCTGTACTTGTGTAGCAGTCTGATTGTTCAAAACTCCCTCTGCCTTGGTCAATTCGTCAGTATAAGCTGTCTGCTTTTCTGAATCCGCATTCTTATATTTAACAGAAGTTTTAACTCTTGGATTTAAATCGTACTCAGTCTGGAGAGCTGTTTTGACAACTTCAAGTCCACTTAATTGCGCCTTGGCTTGATTGATTTGTTCCACCAGTTGGTTGACTTCTGCTTGGCTAGCTTGAGATTGGCTCAGAATAGCTTGACCTGCCGTCAAAGCAGCATCATAGTTAGCTTGATGACTCTGACTATCGTTGAAATAACTGGCCTGAGCTTTAATCTGATCCGCTTCTGCCAAGAGATTATGCAGTGAAATTAAATCGAACTCCTCTAAAGCTTCCGCTTTTGGTGCATCATTTGGTACCATATTTGGTTTAGCTGTTCCGACTTTGACAATTTGCGTTACTGGAGCTAGGGTTTCCTCATTAGACAATTCTTGGCGATCGATTTCCTGACCGTTAGAGCTGTAAACACGAGTCTTAATCGTACGCTCACCTTGGACTCCTGGAGTCGCAATTTGACGAGCATCTCGAACCAATTCATCCGTTTCTTCTTCACGAATGTTAAAGTTGATTTTTTCAACGCGCGTTTCGTCAGTGTAAGTTAGCGGGTATTCTGGCAGAATATCTGCTTTCGGAGCTTCATTCGGTACCATGCTTGGTTTAGCTGTGCCGACTTTGACAATTTGCGTTACTGGAGCCAAGGTTTCTTCATTAGACAACTCTTGACGATCAACAACTTGACCGTTAGAACTGTAGACACGAGTCTTGATGGTCCGTTCGCCTTGAACGCCTGGAGTGGCGATTTGACGAGCATCACGAACCAATTCATCCGTTTCTTCTTCACGAATGTTAAAGTTGATTTTTTCAACGCGCGTTTCGTCAGTGTAAGTTAG